>CAYNZF010000050.1:0-14426 GCA_964401615.1 uncultured Oscillospiraceae bacterium | reverse complement strand
AGTTGAAGGACATCCTAAGTCGGCTATTGGCGGAAAAAATCCGTCGGCACAAGCACCTATCACTCTGAATGTAATTGTTTTCTTGCCAATCGGTTATGAATGCTACCCCGCTATCAAGCATCATGATGAACCCATTAGTTTCTAAATCACGGATTGAATCAGGCTTGCAATCTAAAATTTTCATCATTCTGTTAGGTGAACCTACAAACCCATCATCATCTGCTACAAGGCCAAAATGAAAATAGAGTAATTGTGCTTCATGTGATAGATTAAGAAACCTATCTGATTCTGAAGTAATCCGCTTGCTAAACATCCGCCTATTTGCCATTGTTTAGCCCTCTTTCGCTTTTCAGCTCCCGCCACCTATACAGGATTAACAGGTAACAGGCTCTGATATATGTTAATGCTAGCTTCATGCTGTTTCGCTCCCATCTTCTTCAATTCCGTATCTTTGCTGTAAATACTGTGCTGGCACTTTCGCTCGAACGGTTAAATAGCCTTTCTGTTCAAGCTCTCTGTTCAGGCGCTGAATCACTCTATAGGCGCTTGTTTCGCCTACCTGAAGCAGTTGCTGAACGTCTTTTGCTTCATAAAATCGTTTCATGGCTAGCTTTCCTTTCTGATTAGCTCCAATGGATTGATTTCCAAGGCTTCCGCTATCCTCTTAAGGCTTGTTGGGTGACAGGTTCCCCTAGCTAGGATTGTGCTTAATGCTTGCCTACTCATCCCCGCTTTCTCTGCAAGTTGAATCTGTGTTAATGAACCTTGCATCATCTGAATCTTTCCTGAATCAATTCTCATATCAATTTCCCCTTTCGATAACACTATATTTCTCATATATGTGTCCCGTTTATGGTACTTCCCATTTATGAGAATGTCAAGGATTGCCTATTCCTTTCATTTCTTATTTATGAGATAATGCAAACAAGCGGGGTGATTGCGATGGATATTGAGATTTCAGAAAAGATAAAACAGTTTCGCATGAACAATAATCTAACCTTGGATAAGCTTGCACAGATAACAGGCGTTTCTAGGGCTACACTCGGAAGAATTGAAAGCGGTTTATCCAATCCAACAATGAAAACTGTTAATCAGATTGAAGCGGGCATGATTGAGCATTACATGAAAGAAGAATTCCCTGATTTAGATACATCGGTTTATTATTCCAATGATGAGTTAGCTTCATTATTTCAATTCAACTCATCATTCTTAGATTACAGAAATGCAAAGTTATCCGTCTGTGATTCAGGATTAGAGATAACTTCAAAAAATGCTGAATCAGTGAATGTAACATTATCGGATTTGAATGACTTGATGAATTCAACAATCAATTCTTACTTTTTCAATCTGCATCAATTAACAGGAATCTCTTTTGAAGATGAGTTGGAAACAGAATAATCATCTGTTTGCTAGCTGAACAAAGGTGAATAAAATGCCCTCATACAAAGACAGTGCTGGTAAATGGTACTGTAAATTCTATTACACTGATTATGAAAGCAACCGGAAGCAAAAGCTTAAGCGGGGCTTTGATTTGAAACGTGATGCGGATGCTTGGGAACGTGATTTTCTGAAGAATCTATCTTTTCAACCTGATATGACTTTTAAAGCATTTTACAAACAGTATGTGGATGATACTTTTCCAAGGTTAAAAAAACACAGTATTCAAACGAAAACGTATCAGTATCAAAACAGAATAGCCCCTTATTTCGATTCTAAACCCCTCAATGCCATCACATCACAGGATATTATCAAATGGCAAAACAAGCTAATTTCAAGCGGATACAGCGACACCTATCAAAGAAATATCCATCATGCACTTTCAACAATCTTCAATCATGCGGTAAGATTTTACGGCTTAAGAGAAAATCCCGTAAATAAGGCCGGAAGCATCGGTAGCACTCGAACTCAGACAGAAATGCTTTTCTACACCTTGGAAGAATTCAATTTGCTGATTCAGAATGTGGATGATTTGAAAGCCAATACAGCTATCACGCTTCTTTATTGGACAGGCATCCGCAAGGGTGAACTGCTTGCGCTTACATGGGAAGATATTGATTTCAAAGCCGGTAACATCCGCATAAACAAAAGCTATCAGCGATTGGGCGGAAAAGATGTAGTCACTTCACCTAAGACAGTGAAATCAATCCGAACTATAAAGCTTCCGAAACAGGCCCTTGATGCGCTCGAAACTTACAAAGGGAATCTATACAACCCTCAACCCTCTGAACCTGTGTTTGATTAGGAAAAACGCTTTATTGAATTAGCATTATCCAAGGCTTGTGTGCTATCATCTTTGAAAAGAATCAGGGTTCATGATTTAAGGCATTCTCACGCATCACTATTGATTGAACTAGGATACAGCCCTTTACTAATCGCTCAAAGGTTAGGACACGAAAAAGTAGAAACTACACTGAATACCTATAGCCATCTTTGGCCTAGCAAGGAATCAGAATTGATTGAAGAACTGAACGGCTTAGAGTGATACTAATTTGATACTAGAAAAAGTGAAAGCCGTGAAAACTGATATCATTTCAAACAATTCATAAAAACAAAAGCCCTATTCTAAAGGCTTTGCAAACAAGGGGGCATGGTATGGGAATCCCGCTCTTTCCGCCACAACATCTTTATGATGGTGGAAAATCCCTGAGAACTAGTGTTTTTAGGGATTTTTGTTTTTATGAGAATTTTCAACTTTATGATTCTGTCAAAGAATCTGTCGTCACATGGAAATAATATTGTGAAATATAAGGGTCTCTGTGTTAAAGTAATCGTATTCAAAAATACCTTCAAACGTACTTTGACGTATGTTTGAAAGTGAATGGATCAATTGCATATTTGGGGGACAGAAAAATTGGAAAACAGCAACAACAAACAAGAAACTCACAGTAAAGCGTACTACGTTTATATGCCGGCGCTTTTGCTCGTATGCTCTTTGGCAGGGCTTATTTACAGTGTACTCGACAATGAGATGATTCTGCGTATCAGATTATCTGCCATTTTTGTCACGCTCGTTCTTTCGTTGGCGCTGCTACGTAAAGTGATTGCGGCGGTCAAAGACTTAAAAAATACCGACAGCCAGGTTGTTGATCCGAAGAACTGAGCGTGAAATGTCACGTTTTCCGCATGTCTTGAAAGTAAAAACCCCTGAAACAGAGCGTTTTCAGGGGCTTTTCTATCAGGTTGTGTTTTCTCACTGCTTGAGCAGCGACAGGTCCAGACCAATGACACCCTGCAGCACTTCGAGAAGCTGTCCCGCGATTTGTGCGACACCGCCATTCCGGCGAGATTCAATGTTCAGCGGCATGATTGGGTCGTGGAGTGACATACGGAGCAGGAACCAGCCATCACCATCCTCTTTTCCAAAAGAAATTCGGATTCCCTCAAAGTTGTCGGGGACGACCTGCCAGGTCGGCTTCAGAGAGGCCGCAGCGGCCACCCTGGCCAGGACCTTTTCTGCCACGGCCTTGAAATCTGCTTCGGTGATGCGCAGGCGGTATTCCGCGGCTTCGGCGGGCTCTTGCAGACCGGAGAGCAGCTGATCGATGGTTTTGCCCTCACGATGCAATTTGGCTGTCTTGATCAGAATTTTCGCGATCATGTAAGCTCCGTCGTCCAGGAAATAATTTTCTTTGAGCGCTCCGTGACCTGATGTTTCGATGGCCAGCTGGCTGTCGATCCCCGCCTTGTTCAAGCGGATCGATTCGTTGATGACATTGCGGTAACCGCGTTTGAAACGGTGGTGTACTCCACCCAGATGTGATATGAAAGCCGCGAGCTCATCTGAAGTGATCGAGTCGGTCACGATCGTGGTGCCCGGATGCTCTTCAAGTAAAATAGCCGCCATGAGGGCGATGATGCGGTTGCGGTTGATTTCTTTGCCTTGAGCATCAACAGCCCCGGCGCGGTCCACATCGGTATCGAAAATAATGCCCAGATCTGCTTTGTTATCCAGAACAGCCCGGCGCACACTCTCCATCGCGGCCGCGTTTTCGGGGTTAGGGATGTGGTTCGGGAAATTGCCGTTGGGCTCAAGGAATTGACTGCCCGTGATGTCCGCCCCCAGAGGAACAAGGACTTTATCGGCAAAATACCCGCCTGCTCCGTTGCCCGCGTCGACCAGAATGTGAAGTCCGGCCAGCGGTGTTTCATAATAATCCGGGTCTGCCGCGCCACGACGGATGACATCCACCAGATCGGCTGCATATACCGACATGAAGTCGAGCGTGTCAAGATAAACATTTTCCACCATGGAGGGCGGCTCGATGGCTTCAGCCAATGTTAAAATTTGACTGATGTCGGCCTTTTCGAGACCGCCTTGAGCCGTGAAAAACTTAAAGCCATTGCGATTGAAAGGTAAATGGCTGGCGGTGATCATGATCGAGCCATCAAATTGGTAGCCTTCCCGAACCGTCGACATAAACATGGCCGGTGTAGAGGCTAAACCAAAACTTTTCAAGGAGCAGCCGGCTTGCAGAATGCCCGAGGCCAGGGCATTTTGGAGCATTTTTCCCGAAAGACGTGAATCAAAACCTACCGCCAAATTCAAATCAGCTGCGGCTTTACCGGATTTATCAGCCAGCCAGCGTGCGAACGCTGCACCGATCGCGAAGGCAATTTGAGCAGTCAAATTGACCGGCTCATCGGCCACGCCTTTGATGGCGACACCTCTGATGTCGCTGCCGTTTTGTAAGTGTTTCCAATCTTGACTTGTCATCTCCACCGTGCTGTCCTCCGCTGTGAATTGTGTTCAATTCAAATTTACTGTATGATACTTAACTTAAGTAACATTTAGGATACCTTATTTTAGGGACAAAAGACCAGCCGCGTCAGAACTTAATCAGAGAGTGAAAAATAATAGTGAGTATTCGATTACCCTTGCCGAAAAAATATCAACGTTTTGCCAGACCTAAACCCAGTTTTTTTATTTTAATCCTGCTGGTCCTCATTGTCCTGTACGTGCTGCTGGCTCAGCTTTTTAAATCTGCTGACGCTGTGGACGCCGTTGGCCTCGATACACAGGTTTCTGTAAACAGTGTGCAAGCCGACGCCAGACTGGCTGAGATCACGGCGGCGCCAGTGAAAATATCAGCGGCCGAAGCAGAGCCGACCTATGACCCCAATCTTATTCCTGCCCTAGTCTCCCCCATTGACGCGGATGGCGATGGCATAGACGACTACCGGGACATTATGCTGGGCGCTCGGGCCTGGGTCGAAACCGAACCCTTTTATGATGGGAGTTATTATGGGGGCGGCTACCCTCCGGACGACATCGGGGTATGCACGGACGTGCTTTGGCACGCGTTCTTCGCGGCCGGTTATGACTTCAAGGCGCTGATCGACGCGGATATCGACGCCAACCCCGCAGCTTACCAAATCGAAAACCGTGACCCCAATATCGACTTCAGGCACACCGGTAACGTTGAAATATTTTTGGAGCGTCACGCAGAAAGCCTGACCCTTGATGTCTCGGACATCGCCGCCTGGCAGCCTGGTGATCTGGTCACGTATACCAGTCATTTTGCCATTGTGTCGGACATCCGTAACGTGGAGGGTGTTCCTTATATCCTGCATCAAACCTCAAATCAGGAAAGAAGCTATGAGATCGACTTGCTGGTCGATGCTGAAGCTCAAGACGGCGGAGTCATTACAGGTCATTTCAGGTGGAACGGTTAATACAGAGTCTGAAATAATTTTTTCTTGATCAGCGCATGGACGGTACTTCGTCAGAGCATGAACAAGCTTTCACAAAATAGACGCATGGGGCCGCTTACGGCAATGACCATGCGTCTGATTATTTTATTAAGGCACTGACTGAGCTTACGCGCAAATGTTTTTACTCGAGCGCCAGTAGTCTTTGGAACAACTCGAGGTGACGCGATTCTTGGCCCACCAGGAAATTTAGTAAATGTTTTTCAGACTCTTCCTCGGTTTCTTTTGATAGCCCTGAATAGAGTTCGATGGACTTTTGTTCCATTTCAACGGCCAAAGTGAAGACTTCACGAGTGGAAATAAAATTTTCATCGAACAGGATGGCGAGCTGCATCTCAAAGAGATTGTAATCATAGTCCTTGTCCAATTGCTTGAGCGAGTCTTCTGTATAATTGTCATGGATGCTCAGCACTTCGGCATGTTTCTGTTCTTCGTCGGCCAACATGTTAAAAATGCCCGCGATGTCTTCGTTAGGCGCTTTTTCAGCTTGTTCACGATAAAAAACTTCGCCATCCTGTTCCATTTTGATTGCGTAATCATAGATGATCATGTTTTCTTCCTTTCTCTTCAATCCTTATAACTTGAGGACCTTGTTTGGTTTGCCTACTGCTATAGAATACCTTTAAATCGCACCTTCGACAATCTTATCCACAGCTGCTTCACTTAATTTATGGGCCTAAAAAGCGTTTTGCCACTTCTGTGAACATCTTAGCTAAAATCACCGACCGCCAAAGCGCGCGTTTGTTCGTCCAGAAAACTCTGGTGCTGGTCCCGGTCCTCCGAAATAAATTCAAAGGTCAAATAATCCGGTGCAATCCGTTTGATCAAGTCACCCACACCCGGACAAGTAAAAGGGCGGTGCTGATCGAGCGTAAAAATATACTCGAACATCTGCCAGTTCCGTTCCCGGTAGTCTTCTTTCAATGCGGGAGGATTCTGGCGCAGCGCTTCGGCAAAAGCACCCGTCAGCGACTGATGCAGATGCACGCCGCGTATGTGCCGGCACAGCTCCCCGTGCTCATCGAGCAAGTGGTAAATGTAGCTGAGCGCTTCGGCCTGCGTCCGCAGCTTGGTGTTCGTGTGCATCAGATGTCCGGTATCGAGCATGATGCCTTTGTTCGGGTACTTGATGCCCTGCAGGAGCCGCGCGGTGAGCTCGGGATCAGTGAAGCGGAAACCGGACTGCCACAGGTTTTCCAGCAAGAGAAGCGGGCCTTCGTTTTGCCCTTCGAACAACTCATTCAAGAGCTCGCAGCTCGCCTCGATCACGGCTTCATCCGAGTAACGGTATCGGCCGCTGATGGCCTCGCTGATGGTCGCGTGGGAAACATGAAAAACCACATACTCTGCCCCGTAGCGGGCCGCGTTGGCCAAATCTTGTCGAAAACGGGTCAAGAGAGCGCTGCGGTCTCGTCCCCCGTAGTACTGCTCGTAAACGGCGCGCGTACCGAATTCCTTGAGCAAGGCCGTTTCGTCCGCCTTCCACAAATCCAGCCAGTTTGGAAAAGAACTCATGTGCAGGCCGATGACGCGTTCGGGCGGGATGAGACCCGCCTGGTCTTCTTCGCAGTACAGCAGTTCCACGCCGTCATAACCCCTAAGCAAGTCCAGAAGCTCCACTTGATTGGCAAAACGCTCCATGTCATCGCTGCTGGTGCTCAGATTAAACATCTTTTTCATCAAAATTCAATGCCTTTCCTGGCCTTGAGACCCTGATCGTAGGGGTGTTTATGTTTCACCATTTCGGTCACGTAGTCGGCGGCCTCAACGATCCACGCGATGGCTTTGTGGCCGGTGATCACCCGCTCCAAGGCAGGAGGCTGCCCGAAAAGGGCCTCCTTCAGCAAGTCTTCATCTAAAAGGCCCAGCTGGCAGGCGTCCAGCGCCTCGTCCAGAATCAGGAGATCGCAGCGGCCTTCCGCCACCAGGGCAAGTGCCCGGCGCAGATTGTCGTTGTGGATCTGCCGCGACGCCGTTTTTTCAGCCTCGCTCATCTGGAAAGCAAAGCGGGAGCCCTCCTGGCCCCGCAAGACGGTGATCTCAGGTAAACGAGCCAGCTGAACCAGCTCACCGCAAGGCGTGTTTTTTAAAAACTGGACGATGACTACAGAAAGGCCCTGGCCAGCGGCACGCAGGGCCAAGCCCAGAGCCGCAGTTGTTTTACCTTTGCCCTCACCATAATAGACATGCAGCTTGCCTGCCTTATTCACAACGCGACCCCTCCTTTATAAGGGAATTTTAGCGAAACGCTCGTAAAAACTGAAATACGGGGCCTGCGTCCAGGTCATGGGATTCAGTTCCACCCGCCAGCCCTGAGCGTTGCAGGGATACCAGTCATAATAAGACTTATCGCTTTGGGTAAAGCACTGCATGATCGTCATCAGTGTGCCGCCATGAGCGACAAGGATGACGGTCTCTTCACCCGCCTGCGCTGCTTCAGCCACGAGGGCGTTAAAGGCGCGGCTGACTCGTGTACTGAAATCCTGTTTGCCTTCACCATTGGGGCAAGCTGCCTCACAGAAGCTGTCCAGCCAGGCCTGGTAATCAGGATCCGCTGACATGTCTTCTGCACTGCGTCCTTCAAAATCACCGAAGCTCATTTCACGCAGATCCGCGTAGATGATCTGCCGTGCGTTGGGAAAACAGATTGCGGCGGTTTCCAAAGCCCGCTTCTTGGGGCTGACATAGACACGGCTGACCTCCGGAAAGACTCCTGCAGCCAGGGCCTCCGCGCGGCCTAGCGCGCTCAGGGGTTCGTCCCTGCTGCCAACGTAGCGTTTGGCCAGATTGCCTTCCGTTTGTCCGTGACGCAGTAAAATGACGTTCATACTTATCCTTTCAAGACGGTCGGAATTCCACAGACCAAGCGCACCACCCGTTCAGCGCGCTGTGCCAGTAATATGCAGAGGCGCCCGCATTGCTCACGCGCGGCCCGCTCCAGGGGGTCCGAAGGAATCACGCCGCTGCCGACCTCATCACAAATCACGACTTCTTTTTCGAGTAAAGCCGTAAGCAGATCCGGGGCGAAGGAGGGCTCAAGCCTGAGCATCTCTTGTAAGTTGTAAAGGACGGGATTTTCATTAAGCACTGCATCAGCCATATCCGCTTCGGCATAACCGCAGCTTTTTACGTATGCGCGCTTGCCGGATGCCGCGGCACCAATCACCAAAATCACTGTAAGACCCCCTTAAATATGACCAATACGGCCAGCAGCAGCAGCTCGACAAGCTGCAGGAAGTAACCGCTGAGGTCACCGCTCATCCCGCCGAATTGTTTTCGACTCATAATATAAACATACAAGGCGACCAACGCCAAGCTCAGCAGCAAGGCCAGTCCCAGCCAGAACTGCAGCCACAGCAGCACGGCCGCGCAGGACAGCAGCCAAAGCAGCAGCATCACGGCCACGACACGCTTTTTGGCCGCATCGTGGAAGCTATGCTGCAGACCCTCTACGCTTGCGGGTGGAAAAACGATCCCTGCCAGGCCCGTTGCACTGCGGCTCAGCACCGGAATCACGCATAGGATGTAAAGCGGTACCCCCTGCCGCGGCAGTTCAGCAGCGAAGGCGACATAGGCCAGCAGATAAGCAGCCAAGCCAATCACGGCAAAAGCGCCGGCGTGCGGATCCTTCAAAATCGCCCGCTTTTTTTCGGGTGAGGCGTGGCTGGCCAGGGCGTCCATCGTGTCGCAGAAACCATCCAGATGGATACCGCCTGTAAACAAAACCGGAATTAGGGTCAAGCCAGCGGCGAAGAGCAAAGTTCCCAGACCAAGGATTTCCGCCAGGCTCGCCCAGCCCCACAGCAGCAGTCCCAGCACCAGGCCGGGCAGCGGAAAGGCGGCGAACATGTATTGCATATTCTCCTGCTTCCACGCCACCTGCGGCATGGGGATGCGCGTAAACATCTGAAAAGCCATCACGATGGAGCGCAGTCCGTTCATATCAGTTCACCTTTCAAGACCAAAGGTATTCCGCAGACCAGCTCCAGCACGGTGTCAAAACGCGCGGCCAAATCAGCGTTGAGCCGCCCCAACAGGCGCACATAAGCCCGGGTCCCTTCCTCGAAGCTTAGGCAGTCTCCGCCCACTTCGTTGCTCACCAGCAGCAGATGCTCACACTGCGCTTCTAAAAAGGATATGCCAGCCATGATGTCGTCATACGGATCACGCATTTCGCCCGAATCCGAAAACATTTCATTGGCCAGCCAATTGCACATGCACTCCACCAGCACAGTCCCCCGCTCCGGCAGCCGCAGCGAGGCTAAATCCGTATGCTGCTCGATGGTCGTAAAGCCCTTGTCGGCGCGCTGCTCTTGGTGTCTGGCGATTTTGTCCAAGCACTCATCGTCGTAAGGACGCATCGTCGCAATGTAATAGCGCGGCTTCCCCAGACGGGCCGCCAGCGCCTCCGCATAGGTGCTTTTGCCACAAGCCGAACCGCCGGTCAAAAGTATTTTCATCGCTTACCTCACGCCATGCCGATATCGGCAAAAGTCATCAGATCCTTGTACACCACCAAAGCCAAATCCAGCAGCGGAATCAGGGCGACCGCACCGGTGCCCTCGCCGAGCCGCATGTCCGCCTGAATGATGGCTGAAAAATCCAGCGCATCGAGGACCAGGCGGCTGGCCGGTTCCGCCGACACATGGCTGGGCAGCATGAAGTCCCGCGTCCGCGGGCAGAGGCGGGTCGCGACCAGTGCCGCCACCGCGCTGATAAAGCCGTCGATGATGATGGGGACGCGGTATAGCGCCCCGCCCAGAAAGACCCCGCAGAGCGCCGCGATGTCGAGGCCGCCCAACTTGTGCAGAACATCAAAGGCATCCGCCGCGTCCGGGTTGTTCACCACGATGGCACGCTTGATGGCGCTGAGCTTGCGATCCAGACCCGTGTCGGACAGCCCGGCGCCGCGGCCGGTGGTAAGTTCGGGGCTCAGGTCCAGCAGGACCGACGCGATGGCACTGGAAGTAGTCGTGTTACCGATGCCCATTTCACCCGTCGCGAGCAGATTGTAGCCCTCTTCTTTTAACTCGCGCACCAGCTCGATCCCATGCTGAATCGCCTGCTCCGCCTCGGCCGCGGTCATGGCCGGCCCTGCGGTCATATCCGCGGTGCCGTCGGAGACATGGCAGTCACGGATGCCCTCTACAGTCAATTTTCGAGCAAGCCCCACATCGATGGGAATACTTTCCGTTCCGCAAGCCCGTGCCATAAGGCAGACCGAAGAGCGCCGCGCGGCCATGAATTCCGACATGGTCGCCGTGATTTCCCCCGGTGTCTGCGCCACACCCTGGACCAGCACCCCGTTGTCCGCGCACATGATCAGCACGGCTCGTTTCTCGATGGACGGCAGCGCTTCACCGCTGATGCCCGCAATCCGGGTAATCAGTTTTTCCAGATGTCCCAGGCTGCCGACCGGTTTGGCGATGCGGTTCCACTGCGCATGTGAAGCTGCGGTGGCGGTCTCGTCCAGCGGTCTGATTTGTTCGTTGAGATTCTTAAAATCCATTGTGCAACACCTTTTCATCATTCCATTGCCGAAGCATTTTCTGCATCCATCCATACACGTCCATACCGTAGGCATTATTTAGATAAGAGGGCGACAAAACATCCTTGGCCACGCCCTGTGCGACCGTTTGGCCCTTATCCAGCAAGAGCGCGTGTGTCCCGTAAGCTTTTGCCAAACTCAGGTCATGCACCACCGACACCACCGCCCGGCCCGGCTCCTGCAGCCAGCTTTGAATCAGCTCAAAGGTCTGTTCCTGAAATACCAGATCCAGATGATTGGTGGGCTCATCCAGCATTAAAATTTGGGGATTCTGGGCAAAAATCTGCGCAAGAAAGGTGCGCTGCAATTCCCCACCCGACAAAGTCAAAACCGACTGATTGATCAAGGGCAAAAGTCCGGTCATGCTCAGGGCTTTTTCGATCATCGCCTCATCTTCAGTGTGTTTGTCGGAAAATATTCCCGGAGTGTAGGCATAGCGGCCCAGACGCACCACCTCGCCCACGGTAAAAGAGTAGCCAACCTGGTGGCCCTGTGCGAGCACAGCGATTTTTTTGGCAAGCTGCTTAGGTTTGATGCCGTGGACGTTGTGGCCTTCACAGCGCACCGTCCCGCTATAGGGAACGCCTTGCGCAATCGCGTTGATGATGGTCGATTTACCCGCTCCGTTGGGTCCGACCACCATAAGCCATTGACCCTCATCGAGCTCGAAACTTACTTCGTCTACGATCGTCAACAAACCATAGCGCACCGAAAGTTTGTCCACATCCAGCAAGTTCATGAGACCGTCCTCCTTGAGCGATAGAAGATATAGACAAAAACCAGCGCACCCACAAACGAAGTAACCACCCCGATGGGCAGTTCCCGTGGATTCAGCAGCACCCGCGCGACCAGGTCAGCCAGCATTAAAAAAATCGCCCCACTGAACAAAGCGGCCGGCAGCAGGCGCTTGTGATTCGGACCCACCAGCATGCGCACCATATGCGGCGTCACCAGACCCACAAAAGCAATCGTGCCCCCGATCGACACACAGACGCCGATCAGCGCCGACACCGCGATCATGATGATCAGCTTGACCCGCTTGACGTCCACGCCCACATGCCGGGCATTTTCCTCCCCGATGGCAAAAGCGTTCAGCTCCCGCGCGTAATGAAAAATCACCGCCCCGCACAGGAGCAGAGCCAGCACCAAAGTCACAACATTGCCGTAAGTACTGCCCGCCAAAGAACCCATCGTCCAGAAGGTGATCTGTTTCAAGCGCTCAGGGGCAAAAGTAATAATCAGCGACAAAAGACTCGACACGAACATCGAGTAGATCACACCAATCAAAATGATCGTATTGGTCGACAACGAAAAATCCAGCTTATAAGCCAACGCCAGGATCACCAGCAGCGAAACGAAGGCGAAGAGCATCGCCATCACCATCGTCCCTGCGAAGGGCAGCCCGGGTATCGTGATTCCGAATGCGATGGCCAGCGCGGCTCCGAGCGAGGCGCCCGAAGAAACACCCAGAGTGGAGCCGTCGGCCAGGGGATTTTTCAGCAGGCCCTGCATCCCCGCCCCACAAAGCGAAAGCGCGGCGCCGCTCAGGCCTACGGCGAGTACGCGCGGCAGCCGCACGGATAAAATGATGCTGACGGCTGAGGCCCCCTGAGATTGAGGCAAGCCCCAGATCGCGTTCCATATGACTGAGATCGTGTTATTTAAAGGTATGCTCACACTGCCCAAACAGACGCAGAGGACAAGGGCAATGAGCGTCAGCAGCCCCAAAAGCACATACTCCCTTGTTCTAAAGCCTTCCCGCCGGGCTTTGAACTCGCTCGTCATTATTCAGCCGCCGCTCCGTAGACAAAGTCATAGAGCATTTTCACACCGTCCGCCAAACGCGGACCCGGCCTGGAAAGTTCATTATTGGCCAGATTCAGCAGCGCGTCGTTCCGGATCGCGCTGACGTTTTCCCAGCCCGGTCTGGCCTTGATCTCTTCCAGAGGGGTCAGCCCTTCGCCAAAGTACATAGCGACCGTCACAATGAAATCCGGATCCCGTTCCAGCACCTGTTCTTCAGACACCTCGCCCCAGCCTGTGACATCCTCAAAGGTGTTGACCAGCTCCAGCAGCTCAGCGGCTTCATGCATGAATGTGCCTTGACCAGCGGTCCAAAGGCCGTATTCCAGCGGAGAAACTTCAAAATAGATGCTTTTTTCAGCAGGTTCGAGCTCCGCCACAGCTGCGCTCACCTCAGCCACAGTGCCCTTCATTCCTTCGACCACCTGCGCAGCCGAGTCTGTTTTGCCCATCAAAGCGCCGAGCAATTCAATGGACTGATAAACTCCCGCGATGTTTTTGGCGTCGTTGACCACCACTTGAATGCCCGCGGCTTCGAGCTGCGCGACTTGCTCCTCTGTTTGCGCCATGGTGTTCATCACCAGCAGCTGCGGCTGCAGCGCGATGATTTGTTCGATGTTCGTCTCGTTTCCGGACTGCACCGCGGGCACCTCCAGCACTTCGGCCGGATAGTCGCAGAATTCACCGCGTCCCACCAGGGTATCTCCTGCCCCGATGGCAAAAAGGATCTCGCAATCGGATGGCGTGAGTGCCACCACGCGTGTGGCGGGTTCGGCGAGTGTGATGCTGCGGCCGGTCATGTCCTCGATGGTGATGCCGGCAGCGGCTTCGGTGGTCGTAACGGCTGCGGTCGTGGTCGTTGCGGTGGCAGTGGTCGTGGCGGCGTCTGTGGTAGCGGCGGCTGCGGTGGTCGCAGAAGTCGCGGACGCAGGCGTGCTGCAGGCGGCCAGAGCAGTCAGGGTCAGGGCCAGCGCGAGCAGGCTGGCGAGCTTCGTTTTTAGGTATTTCATCAGAAAAACCCCCTTCAAATATTCAAGCGAACATATCGAGAGGTCTTTTATTGAAAAGACCCCGTTTTGGAGCGGGGTCAGTCAGAATACGCGCAGCAGCTGCATCGTAAAGCTAATTCCCTCACCAGGAGTTCAGGTGTAAACAGGTCTCCCGACTTGGCTTCGTCCTCCGGGCGCCTTCCCACCTTGCGGCAGTGGCGTTTTGCCCTTCGTCAGCTTCACGGTTACTGGGATAGTTCGGAAATTTCATCCGCATTCCCTCGGCCTCTCTCGAGACCGGCACATCACTGTGCAAATACACTGGCTATTCACTTGTACGAAGAGTTTAGCTTTTAAAAATGTCTGAGTCAATCTAC
>CAYNZF010000049.1:0-15398 GCA_964401615.1 uncultured Oscillospiraceae bacterium | reverse complement strand
GGGAGATGATGTAGGCGGCGTCTTTGCCCAGACCGTTCAGGATGACGCGGAGGGGCTCTTTACGGACGCGGTTGGCGGAGTTGGCGATACCGATGGCACCTTCAGCGGCGGCAAAAGACTCATGGCCGGCGAGAAAGGCGAAACACTTGGTTTCATCGCGCAGCAGCATGGCGGCGAGGTTGCCGTGGCCGATACCGACCTGGCGTTGATCGGCGACTGAACCGGGGATGCAGAAAGCCTGGAGGCCTTCTCCGATGGCTTCGGCGGCTTCAGCAGCAGTCTTTAAGCCTTTTTTGATGGCGATGGCGGCGCCCAGGGTGTAAGCCCATAGCGCGTTGTCAAAGCAGATCGGTTGGATGCTTTTGACCAGCGCGTGCACGTCGATGCCTTTGTCCAGGCAGAGCTGTTTGGCCTCTTCGAGGCTGCTTAGTCCATATTTGGCCAATACAGGCTCAATTTGTTTGATTCTTCTATCATAGCTTTCAAATAACGGCATGGTTGATATCCTCCCTCTCGCTTATTCGTGTCTCGGATCGATGTACTTGGCTGCGTCATCGTATCTTCCGTACTGGCTGGTGGCTTTTTTCAGGGCTTCGTTGGCTTCGAGACCCTTGGCGACCATTTCCATCATTTTACCCAAATGAACGAACTTGTAACCGATGACTTCGCTGTTTTCGTCGAGGGCCATGCTGGTGACGTAGCCTTCGGCCAATTCCAGATAGCGGGTGCCTTTAGCCTGGCTGCCGTACATGGTGCCGACCTGCGAGCGCAGGCCTTTACCCAGATCTTCCATGCCTGCGCCGATGGGCAGGCCGTCATCGGAAAACGCGGTCTGCGTTCTGCCATAGACGATCTGCAGAAACAATTCGCGCATGGCGACGTTGATGGCGTCACAGACGAGGTCCGTGTTGAGGGCTTCCAGAAGGGTTTTTCCCGGCAGGATCTCAGAGGCCATGGCGGCCGAATGGGTCATGCCCGAGCAGCCGATGGTTTCAACGAGTGCTTCTTCGATAATGCCTTCTTTGACGTTAAGGGTGATTTTACAGGCGCCTTGTTGGGGGGCGCACCAGCCTACACCATGGGTGAGACCGGAAATGTCCTTGACCTCATAGGCCTTGACCCATCGTCCCTCCTCAGGGATAGGTGCCGGTCCATGCTTGGGCCCTTTGGCAACCTTGCACATGTGCTCGACTTCGTGTGTATAAATCATTCGCTGTCTCCTCCTGCAGTTTTTGGAATTTAGTTTAAGGCTTGAGTTTAACTTTACTATTATAGCCATTCAGGGGGCAAAATGTCATGACCGTTTTATACCAAATCGTATCTTTTCTGCCGTTTCAATCCTGTTTACTGACAAAATTGGAATCAGTAATCTCAACGTCGTGGATCGCGCCGTCCTCTGAAACATGCCCCAGCACCAGGGTGACAGGACCGGCGTCGATTTTTTCGCCGGTCACGGGCAGCGTCTTTTTGACACGCACGGATTTGATGAATTCTTCGATCGTTTTTTCACCCACATTGGGGATGTCCAGGCCCAGTTTAGTTGAAATTTCTTTGAGCTTCATCCACACGGGGAAGCGGTCGGTGGGTGCGCTGGCGGATTTGGTCGGCTGCAGGTATTTGATGGTGCCGAACACAAAGGCCAGGGCGATGGTGCCCAGGAAAATGTCGGTCATGGTATCCGTGTAAATCAGCAGTTTTCGGGCGATGACAAAGACGATCAATTCCAGTGTGGCGCGGGTCGTGTGCGTGATCAGCATACGGATCAGCTCAACACCCACGATCAGCAGCAAGGCATTGCCGAGGAATAATTTAAAACTATCGTAGAACTGATCTCTGGTAATGGTCAGCAGATGCGGCAGCTGCAGAACGGTGGAGATTAGACCGGCCAGGACACCGAAGAGAATCATGGCGGCTAGGACCATTTCTACGATGAAAATAAAGTTCTTGAGAAGGTTGATCAAACGGATTTTTTTCATAAAGCCCTACCTCTGCTGTTTAAAGTCGCTGTTTTCTTGCGTGATGATTTATTATAGCTTATTCTGCACAAGTTTTTGCCCGGATGCTCAGCAAATTCAGTCAATTTGAGCCAAAATATCAAAAACCACGCCCGGCCGTTTCCTGCGGCATCATGCGTGGTTGGAAAAAATTTTTAGCCTGTCTTCAGGACGTCAGCCGTGAACCTACGAATTTTTACGTTTGAGATATCTATAGATGAGGAGCAGGATTGCGGCCACCAACAGTACTCCACCGAGCACGGTCAGCCAGAAGCCGTTTTCACCGGTTCTGGGAATGTCGATGATGGGCGCGGCGACGACGCTGTAGTTCAAACTGAAGCCAAAGTCGTAGAGGCGATACTGGTTCCAGGCGTTGGGCACGTAGAGGCCGGCGGAGACGTGGTCCAATGTAATCGTGGCACCGTTAAATATTGTTAAACGTATTTATCTTAATAAAAAAATATTTTGTCTTCACAATTTTTCATGAATCACTTTAATGAGCAGAAATCTATTGAGACGATGATGCATTTTAGGCTTCTGTCCCAGATCCTTACACCACGAATTTAACCTTTGAGTGCACGGTGAATTTCACCGTAGTTTGAGTGCCGGATCAAGCCTTGGTCTTGATTGGAAGCATCAAAAAACACGTGTTTTCCGGACGGAGTCGAATCTTAAAGCGCGTTCATCCGCTGAATGTATCGCTCCACGTCAAATTTTCTCCGGCAACCCTCGTAGGACATATAGCGGATTTTTCCGAAAACTGCGCGCTCCCCCCAGGCTCTGTCATGTACCCCTCCGATGGACCATGCAATACCCGTGTAACCGTTCGGATCCCTGCCATCAAGACTGTACTTGTCATTAAGAAGTATTGCATAAGCCATGGCTTGCTCCGCGCTTTCACTCCACTCCAGAATTTTCTTGGCCCAGTACATACGCAGATAGCCGTGCATTTTTTGTGTCTTCACCATCTCCATCTGCGCCGCGTTCCACAGCGCGTCATGCGTCTCCGCCTGCTCCAGCTGCTCCAGGCTGTAAAGATAGGTCCGCGGGTCACGACGATGCTCCGCAATCGTCTTCCGGGCCCAATCAGGAAATCCGTCAGGATTGTCGTAATTTTGATTGTAGTGGCAAAAATTATCCGCCAGCTCGCGCCTCAGCAGCAGCTCTTCCAAAAATTCGTCCGCTTTGTCGGTCTTAGCCCTAACTTCCAGGGCCACGCGCTGGGCACTGATCTGCCCGAAATGCAGGTAGGGCGACAACCCGGAGCAGGCGTCCTCGTTGGGGTCGTTTCTCTGGTCATAGTGCTCTAGCCTCTTGCTGAGGAAGCCGATCAGCTGCGCTCGCGCAGCCGCCTCCCCGGCTTCCCAAAGCGGTGGTTTTTTCGTCTCCGGAATTTCGTTTACCGAGATGTCAGTCGCAAGTGGAAAGGGGTGCCTGATCAGCTTAGGAAATTCGCTCAGATATTCGTCGAGTTTTTTGTGGTATTTGGGTCTGAACGTGTAGGCCGCGAATTCTTGTTTAGGAGAGGCCAGAAAACAGGGAATAACATTGTGTGCGTCCACCTCAAGCAGGCGCTGCTGCAGTTTAGCCGCCAGCTGCGTTTTCCAGCCCCTGGAAATTTTCAGCGGATTGAAGTCTGTCACCACCAGGCCTGCCTGGATCGAGGCCGCGAATCGGCTCAGCTCTTCAACCAGCTCACCCTCCAAGAGGACAAACGGGATCTTGAGATCTTTCAACTTCAGCGCAGCTTGCCGCAGGCCCGTCATCATGAACGCATCGATTTCCGGCGTGGAACCGAGATAGGCCTTGATTTTGCAGAACACCACCACCAAGCTCTGCTGCATAGCCAAAGCTTGAGACTGCGCGTACAGCAGCGCCCAATTGTCATCAACTCTTTGATCGCGGCTCATCCAGTAGATCACGGGACCCGTGGTTTGAGCCTGTTGGTTAAGGTCGACGTTTCTTACGAGCATGTTTCAAACTCCTTCTTTCACTGCTAAATGCAATAATGATGCTTTTTGTGGAGCATATCAAATGCCTATATGCGAAATGGTGGTATCTTTAATTCCGATTGGCCATACCGATGAGATCATTTTTGATTTTAAACAGTAAAAGCTCGTACAATCCATTGTGAGACTTTGGATTATACGAGCTTTTTAATAAAATTAGAAAAACAGCCGGACTTTTTCTAAATCTCAATGCTGCGCTGGTCGTTGACGCCATCCAGGAGCATCATTTTTTTGATCTGCATCTCAATGACCAGGCAGCGCTCATCGTCGGCCAGTTTGGCCAGACCGGCATACTTATCCTTCAGTTGATTGACCCTGTCTTGGTGGACCTGCGGATCTTGGACGAGCTCAGCTTGGCCATAGACCGTCAAAGCCGCGACGGGCAGACCCGGCTGAGGCACATCCAGGCGGGTATCGACCAGCAGGCTGACCTGCGGATTGGCTGTGATGTTCTTGTGTTTCACGCTTCCTTGCAAGCAGAGCATGTACAGCCTCATGGCCGCGTCATCAAAAACGTAGTGCATCAGCGAGCTGTTCGGCCGATTGTCACTGCAGGTCGCCAATACACAAAAATTGTTTTCCTCGAGCATTTTTTTGGCCGTTGTCAACATAGTTATCTCTCCCACTGAGACCGCGTGCAGTGGCGGCCTTCACACACAATTCGCTTAAGTTCCGTGAATTTTCAATCGACGTTTAATGCTTTAGCCCAGGTCTCGATCATGGCGTGTAAATTTTCATGTACACCATGCCCGATCACATTTTCTTCGTGCTGCTCGAATTTTTCAAACAGCGCCTCTTGCTCCGTCTCACTGATCACATTGTCCGCCATCATGAACAGTACTCTGTTTTCCTTGTCAATGTGCTGACGCAAGAGATCTCTGTACAAGATAGCGGCCTCATTAAAAGCTTCAATGTTTTTTTCTTCAAAACCGCGGCTCATACGGGCGATGTATGCTCTGCCTTGAACGTGTTCACTCAGCATGACACCGATGGGCCCGCCCTCGTTTGGAATGCCTTTATTGACCAGTTCTTTGAACAGGTAGTCCTCCTCCTTGCCATGATGACACTTGTCGGCGAACATTTTCAGAAAATAGACCAACTCACCGTAATAACGCAGTCGGCTTTCCGGCTCAAGACGTTCAGACTGAATCATTTCATCAAGCAATCGCAGAACATAAATGATGCTTTCGTGTTCCTTGCGCAGATCTTCTGTTGCTTTGCCCATAGAAAAATCCTCCTAAAGTCTTTCTCAGTAATTTTTATCGTACATTCCGATGAAAAAACGATCAAATTCATTTTGAATACTTGGCCTCAATCCTTGAGAAGGTTGATCGGGACCACAAAGATACCGTCCTCACGCTTGTATGACGGACCCACGGCGGTCAGAACCATCATAAACGAAGGGGCTGTTTCGTCACTCTTGCTTTGAATTTTATTCTTTAATTTGTTCAGCGATAACGCCGCCTCTTCAATCAAGTTGTCTCCACCGAGTTTGATCTCAGCCGCGCCCCACCGGCCGTCTTCCAGGTGAATGACCGCGTCACACTCTAAGCCGGCATTATCGCGGTAGTGTCTGATCTCTCCGCCCAAGGCTGCAGCATAAATCGAAAGATCTCGTACTGCAAAATCTTCGAAAAACAAACCGAAAGTTTTCAAATCATTTTTCAAATCGTTGGGGGAAATTGAAAGAGCTCGGCAAGCGATCGAGGTATCCGTGAAGTGTCGGGTCGGTGTGGAACGTATTGATGTCTTTGATCTGAAATTTGGATTCCAGGCATTGATATCATCGATGATGTACAGATCTTTTAGGGCGTCCATATAGTCTGCGAAGGTTTTCGGATCCATCGTTCTCTCATTGGATTGTTTTACATCTTCAATAATTGTTGTATAGCTTGCTTCTGTGGAAATGTTGCGCGCAAAACTCCTCAGGATCATGTGCATGATTTCAGGTTTTTTATTCCTGAATAGTTCAATTTCATTGTTTTCAAAAATAAAAAGGCTGTTGTAATAGTTCTTCGTAATTTCCAATGCAATTTCTTGATCGGCAATGACTGAAATCGGCCAGCCTCCTCTGCAGATCAGAAAAGCAATGCCATCCAAACTAAAGTCTTCATTGAAGTCATAAGGAAAAGTCTCGACCCCGTTGAAAAGATTGGACAAAGACACGCTTCCTTTCGATTCTTTTGACTCAAACAATGACATGGTCTTCATTTTAACAGGTGTTATTCTTCCCGCGCCGGAATGATAAATTTCGGTTTTATCTGCCGGTGTTGAACTCCCGGTCAAAATGAACTTTCCAAACTGATAGTCAAAATCCAGATTGTCCTTCACTTGATTCCAAATATCAGGAACCGTCTGCCATTCATCGATCAGCCTGGGATAGGCCCCCTCCAGCACCTGCTTCGTTTCAAGTTTGGCAAAAGCAATCGCTTGCTTTGTGTTGAGTTTGATAAAACTTTTTTGAAACAACATGCTGGTGGTGGTTTTTCCACAAAATTTCGGTCCGGCCACGACCACCGCACCGGACGATTTTAACTTTCTCTCAATTTCTTTTTCGACATATCTCGTGTAATACATTTCTGACTGACTCCTGGTTTTTGAAAGCAAAAAGGGGGGCTATAAGCGTCTTCTCGATAATTATAGCATAATTTTTTCCGAAATCGATGTAATTCCCTGTATTTTCAATGTTTCATTCCCATGATTTTCAATGTTTCATTCCCATGATTTTCAATACTTAATTCCCATGATTATAAAAAAGTCCGGGCGAATTTAGTCCGGACTTGCAAAAAATTTGATTTGATCATGTAGATTTATGTTTTTTTCACTTCACGCATGATCCGTTTTGCCCGGATACTCCACCCGTCCGTCCGCGTAGGTGGCAAAACGCCGCTGCTCCGCCTCATGATAAACTTCCGCCGATTCAAAGGGCCAGCCGCCAAACTCGGTCTCCCGATAATCCTTGAAGGCCTGCTGAATTTCAGCCATCGTCGTCATGACGAAGGGCCCATAAGCGATGATCTCTTCCGGAATTGGCTCTGCTTCGAGCAGCAGCAGCTTGGCGGTCATCTTCCCGGTATTGACCATCTCAGTACCCGTATCCCCGTTTGTGAAGACGTATTCTTTGTTTGACAGAACGGTATCTTCCACCCTAATCACGTCGCCTTCGTAGAAATACAGCGCGCGATTTAGTGTGCTTGATACAGCCGGAACGGTGTAGCTCGCACCCGCTTCCAGCTCAATGATTTGAATGGAAAGATGATGCGCCGGATCATAAGCCCAGGAATACGGCGTCGGCGAGGGCGGTGTTTTGCCCGCCACTTCCCCGGCAAAAACAGTAATCCGCGTACGTCGGCCTGCTTCGTTGAAGGATTCGACTTTCGGTATATCTTCGTCCCAGAGCATTTTGTAATCCGGCTCAACCATGCGATGCGCACTGTCCAGGCTCAGCCAGATCTGAAAAAGTTCGAGCGTGTTGTCCGCCTCGGTTTTGATCAGAGGAAACATTTCCGCGTGCTGCAGGCCTTTTCCCGCGGTCATCCACTGCACGTCTCCATCTGCATAGCGCCCCATCGAGCCCAAGCCATCCGTGTGATCAACGGTCCCTTGTAATACCACGGTAACGGTTTCGAAGCCGCGATGCGGATGCGCCGGAAAACCGGGGACGTCTTGGCCGTAGTACATATGCCAGTCGGCCTTATCGCCAAAGTCACCCTCGCTGTTGTAGGGCTTTTTGGTCAGGGGCCCCAGCTGGCCGTCACCGGCGGGATAGTGGTCGACATGATACATCGTGGCCACGAAAGGGTTCTGCGTTTTCAGGGAAAACTCGATTTTTCCTTTTTCTTTAATCATGGAGGTCTCCTTATGTTTTAGCTTCTCGATTTGAGCCGCGTGGTAATTTTGGGGTTAACGAGGAATTTTTTCAGTGATGCTTGTTTTCTTAATTGTACCCCAAGAATGCAGCGCAACTATTTCCGCCGCGTAAGGAGACGAGTTTACCGTAAATTCCTGCTGCTCAAAATCTTGTTTCGATCTCCCACTGTTCTTTGGTCAAACAGCTGATGTGCTCAGTCCTGATATCACCCATCATCGCCCAAAAAATATCCTTCTTTGTGTGATGGTAAACAAACCCGCACTTTTCCTGCACCCGCTTTGATTTGACGTTCCCCTCGAAATAGCCGCACCACAATTTTTCCAATTGCAAATCTTCGAAAGCGTAACGGATCAATTCACGAACCGCTTCCGGGATCAGTCCTTGACCCCAAAACGGCTGCCCGATCCAGTAACCGATTTCAGCTTCTGTATCCGATAATCTCATATTACAGGCCTCTCCGACCATGAGTCCAATGCTCCCGACCGCGTGCCCTTCACGCTTCAGCACCACGGCAAAAGTCCCCGCTTTGGCCAAAACGCCTTGTATTGTTTCGAGGCTCTGCTCTAAGGAGCGGTGCGCGGGCCAACCTGCAACCGGGCCAATCTCCGGATCACGCGCGTATCTGAATAGGTCTTCTGCGTCTGATTCCTGCCAGGGGCGCAGGATCAAGTGTTCTGTTTCAAAGATCATTTCTCATCCTCCGGCTGCTGAAGCACCTTCGCAAGGCTCAGACTCGTTCAAACGAGCCCTCCCGAACTTTACCTAAAACCCTTTTCAATGTCATCCATAGCTTCGTCAAGCTCTTCTTGAGTGGCAAAATATAGATCCGCGCCCAGTTGTTCCAGCGCCATACGGCTGTTCTCAATGGCCCGTCCTCCAAGCATGATTTTAGGACGAATGCCGGGGTCCATCGTTTTGATGGCCCTGACAAGCACATCGCAATTATTGAGATGGCTGCTGACCGTTACCGACAGTGCGAGCACTTGAATCTTGTTTTTCTTTAAAAAATCTTCCAAACTTGAAACGGGTATATTTTTGCCCAGATAAAAAGTGGTCCAGCCATGATGTATAAAAACTGCTTCGATCATTTTCAGAGCAAGTTCATGCTCTTCCGCCCCCACCAGCATCAAAGCGACCGTGTGGAGCTTTTTTGATACGACGCGCTCGCTGCTTTCCTGTTCCAGCCGCGCCATCAGTTTTGTGATCACATTAGTGATGATGTGTTCTTCCGCAATACTTATGTCGCCCGCTTCCCAGAGCAAGCCGATTTTTTTAAGGGCAGGTTCAAAAACATGCACGTTAAGAAGCATCAAGTCAGTACCGGGGCCGCGATACTTCATGATCAAATCCGTTGCTTCCGGATATTGTCCTGAAGTCAGAAAATCAATAAAAATCTTTCGCAGTGCGTTTAAGCCATCATTTGTTTCAAGGGCCGCTTCAGAGCCTTGAGGGAGATCGGTCGGTAAAATTGAACCAGAGACCTCAGCTGAAGTCTCTGGTTTCGAAATTGATTCATCCGGATTAGATTTTCCTAGTAGATAGTCCACACTGACTTCTAAGCGGTTTGAAATTTCGATCAAAGTAGCCGCGGGTGGAAATCTGACATTTTTTTCATAGTTCGAAATGCTTGACTGTTCAACGCCCAACTCCAGAGCCAGATCCTTCTGCGTTTTTTTGAGATTCTTTCTCGCAATTTTTAATCGGGTACCAAAATTTTTCATTCAACAACACTTCTTCCATTTAGCCGTTTATTTACGTTTTCTTATGACCATCGCTCCGGCTAAAGTCATTATGCCAGTCAGGAAATAGGGGGTCAAACCGATGCTGCCGGTGTTGGGAATGGCTTTGTCTTCTTCGACAGCCTGTAGTGTGAAGTTCTCGGGGACCAATACGGTATCGATCACATGGACTACACCATTGGCGGCTTCGAGGTCAGCGGCTGCTACGGTGCTTTCATTCACTTTCACACCCGCTTTGAGATCAAATTTTACTGTTTCTCCGTTAAGAGTCTCTGCCTCAAGTCCATCGGTCAAATCAGTGCTCATGACTCTGCCTGGTACCACGTGGTACAGCAGCACTTTAGCTAAGTCGGGTTGGTTCATCAGATCTGCTGCAGTAACATTAAGAGCTTTCAGGAGATTGTCAAAGGCTGCGTTGGTCGGTGCGAATACGGTGAAAGGGCCTTCAGCCTGGAGTGCGCTCACGAGATCAGCTTTTTGAAGGAGTGATACCAGCATGCTGAAATCGTCATTTGAAAGTGCAATATCTACCACAGTTTCAGGCTTGGGATTCAGTTCAAAAGTGGCAGGGACCAGTACCGTGTCTATTATATGAATGACGCCGTTCTTTGCCATGACATCGGCCGTTGTTACCTTGGACGTGTTGATTTTACGCCATCGCTCAGATCCACTGTAATTTCTTCACCGCTAAGGGTTTCAGCGGTCATCTTGTCATTTAAGTCAGTACTCAACACTTGTCCGGAAACGACCTGGTACAAAAGCACATCTTTTAATTGGGGGTGATTCAACAAATCTTCGGCCGTAATGTCCAGTGAAGCGAGTAAAGCCTCAAATGCCTCGTTGCTTGGCGCGAATACTGTGAACGGGCCGTCTTCTTGAAGCGCTCCGACCAGCTCAGCTTTTTCAAGCGCCGCGACCAGAATGCTGAAGTCTTCATTTTCTACTGCGATTTCTACGATATCCTTATCCTCTGCGAATACCGGCAAACTAAAGCCGAATACTAAAGCTAAAACGACGACTAGACTCATAAGTTTTTTCATTTTGGGAACCTCCGTAATATTTTTTATATTGTTGATTGGAATATTGCTTTCTTATAGCTCTACTATATTGCATATCGTGATATTTGTCAACAGTGTTTTGGAACTATTTTTAAAATTTCTTGAATTATATTACTATTAGTGATATAACAAGATTGAGGTGATGGAAATGTCTTCTAATAACAAAAACAAATGGTCAAACCTGATAATTGCTTCTTCCCTTGTACTTTTGCTTGGGACAAGTATTGTCGCCATTCAGCGAGCTCAAGATCAAAGGGCCTATGAAGCGCTGAGCGAGCAGAGAGCCGAACAGTCGGAAGATCAAAAGTTAACAGAATCAAGCCGTATGTCCGCAGAACGGTCAGACTATACGCAAAACGAAGGTTCCAAAGCGGTTCAAACCGCTTTAGTTAAGACAGGAAATAATCCGGAAGCGCCATCACCAGCTTTTACCTATAAAGAAAATGACAATAAGGAATGGCTGTCTATCAACCCCGACTTCATGGGCTGGCTGCAGATCCCCGGCAGCGACATTGATTATCCCTTCGTGCGCGGCCAGGACAACACCCACTATCTGAAGCGCGATTTCTATGGAAAATACAGCGAATCAGGCAGCGTGTTCATGGATTACAGAAATTTGGGAAATTTTAATGATCAACACAGCTTGGTCTACGGTCACAACATGAAAAACAAGACCATGTTTTACAATTTGATCAAATATAAAGATGCTGAATTTTTAGCTGAAAATCCTTTGGTCAATCTTTCAGGACTATATGAAACAAAGACCTATAAAATCTTTTCAGTTTATGAAGTATCAGCGGATGATTACGAATTCACGCTTGAATTCGAAAATGATTCTGCATATCTAAATTATTTGAAAGAGCTTGAAGCACTTTCCCTACATCCGCAGAACAACGAACTCACGTCCAGGCAAAAGCTATTATCGCTTGTCACCTGCAGCTATGGTGAGAACAGCAGGATCATCGTTCACGCAATCGAGATGAACAGTGACATCGTGGACCGCAGCATAAGCACCGCGGCGAATTGACAGCGGCTGGGTCTAATCCGATTTTTCCAAGCCCACCATCTCCATACTCAGATCCCAGATTATTTTTTGTGTTTGAGGATCAAGGGCGTGTGGGGCAGGTATTTCTTCAATGGTCAGATTGAAAAATTTCCCGCTGACCCCGCTCATTTCAGGCGCAGAGGCTAAATAATAAAGCGCCTCACCGGAGATTTTAGGGTCTTTCAAAAAGTGCCAGGTGACGTGCCGTGAAAACCAACGGTACAGTCTACCGTTGTTGTTTCCTATGTTGGTTTTCACGCCCCCGGGATGCATGGCATTGATGGTGACCGCGGTACCGGCCAGGTCTTCAGCTAATTTCCAGACCGTCAATAATTGTGCCGTCTTGGAAGCGCCGTAACTTCTTAAACCGGTGTAGAATCGTTTTTCCCAGTTGAGGTCATTGACTCTCAACCCATTAAAGCGATGCCCCTCCGAATTGACTTGAATAATTCTGGAAGGCGCAGATTCGATCATTTTGGCCAAAAGCAAATTGGTGAACAAGAAGCTTGCCAAATGATTGACGCAGAAGACCATTTCGATCCCTGCTGCGTTTAGTTTTCTCTTGGTCATGTGGATACCGGCACTGTTGATCAAGACGTCGATCCTTGGATATTTAAGTAAAATCGCCTTCGCTGCCGCTTCGACTTGTTTCAGATCTGAAAAATCGGCGATAAAATAGTCCACCTGAACCGCGTGCTCTTTTTCGAGCTCGTCCTTGACGGCTTTAGCCTTGTCTTCGTTTCTGACCACCATCACGATGTTCGCGCCACCGGCAGCCAAGGCTTTGACCGCCTCATGGCCCACACCGGACGTCGCCCCGGAGACCACGCAAAGCTTGCCGGACATCGACTCATCACTGTGCTTCTGGACCGCTTTGCCATTTTTTATGAACATCAGCTCTTCGGGTAGCTCAAACATCACAACACGTCTCCTTATCCGAAAAAGCTGCGCATAAACCAGCGGTAGAATCTTCTGAAAAGCGGTATTCTGTCATAGATGTCACCCCAGAGATCGTAATAATCCCTTTGTTCAATGATCAAACCTGCACGGTCAAAACTTAAGCGGGTGGCACCAAAGATCGGTTTTTCGGGGAAAAAGCGAAAGGACATGGTCATCTTCCAGTCCATCATGACCACCTGATCGGTTTTAGCAATATGGTAGATGTCCATTCTCAGGCTCTTGTAGCGTTTGGTCAGGCGATCGCACATCGCCACAAATTTTTCTTTACCTTCAATACGTTGAATCGAATCCTGAAAGACAATGTTTTCATGATAGTAGGGAAAAATATGAGACCAGTCCGGTTTCCCGACGGCGCTGTAGGTTTTGGACCACAAGTCTCTGATCTCTTCAATGGACAAGGAACTGTTTTCCATGAAATACCCCTTCGTGAATATTGTTAAGAAGCAGCCAAGTCTTGATTATGCTCTTCTCTCAGTAACACCTATGAAACTTACCCTTCAATGCTTTTCAAAAATTTCTTGTATAACGCAAAGGCCGCGTTCCCCGGCGCATCCGGGAAAAGTGTTTTAAGCACTTCATGCGCAGGCGTCCACTCCGCGGAATCGACCTCCTGAGAAAGGATCAGTTCACACTTTTTCGCCCGTCCGATAAAGCCATGCATGAGCATATCGTTTTTCGCAAACCAATAGGTCCCTGCATATTCCAGTGCTTCCAGAATTATACCAATTTCTTCCTTAACTTCACGAATGGCTGTTTCCTCCGCACTTTCACCCGGAGAAATATATCCGGATACAAAGGACGTATACCGGTCAGACAGGTGCCCCTGCCGCAGGAGCGCAATTTCATTGAATTCATTGGCCACAAGGACAATTGAACAATTCGAAAAAGTATCAAACCAGAGCTTTTCACACGCTTGGCAAAACGGAACCTCGCCGTCGTCTCCTGCTGCTCGCCCCAGTAGTTCTGTTCCGCATTCCGGACAAAATTTAAATCGCATCGTTAAACTCGCTTTTCTAGTTTTAAAAATCGCTCATCTTTTTTCGCCACCGTTTTTCGGCTGCTTCAGCTTCTTAAAATTTTCTCCATTGCTTTCCCTTTAGCCAATTCGTCCACCATCTTGTCAAGCCATCTGATTTTCTGCATGAGCGGATCTTCAATTTCTTCGACCCTGATGCCGCAGACCACACCTGTGATTTTGGGAGCATTAGGGTTGATTTGAGGAGCTTCCGCGAAAAACGTTTCAAAGTCTACCCCTTTATTGATTTGCTCCTGTAAGTCATGTTCGCTGTACCCGGTCAGCCAACAAATGACGGTATCTACCTCCTCCTTTGAGCGGCCCTTTTTCTCGGCTTTCTGAACGAGCAAGGGATATACTTTGGCAAAAGCCATCTTGAATATTTTCGTTTGCATGCGGTGTTCTCCTCGTTAAATCTGCTGCGCGTCCACCATCAATCCAAGCCCCTGAAGGCTCTGCAGGTCTTTTCATAAAGCCCTCTGAAAATATTGTCGGGATCCGTTTTTTGTTTAACCAGATCGTAGTTCTTTTTATTCCAGATCTCCCAGAATTCCTGTTCAGAATATAAATTTGTCGATATTAGTGTTTTGATCGCGCCGAGCTCGACCAGCTTTTTTTCGATGATCCTGTGATAATGCTCAGGATCTTCTCTTTTCATCCCATACAAAGCAATGTCGAGAAATAATTCGTCTTCCACTTTTTTAAAGAACTCGTCTGAGATCCATTCGTAGCGATGCACGATTTTGTAGGGCACACACCACAAGGGAAAATGCTTGATTTCTTTTTTATACCATTCCATAAACTCTTCCATTTTTGAAAATGGCAAAAAGAGGTCAACGGTCAACGGAATGATGCTCTGGGGCAAGACTTTTCTGAACGTTTTGGCAAACTTCAAAGTGCTGCCGGAATGGACAAATTTTCCGAACAGCAACCGTAAGGGGAAAGATTTCGGATACACATTGGTCACACCCTTGTTGTATCTGAAAAAATAATCAGGCATCTTCAGGTAATCCTCTTCCCGCTTTAAAGTGCTTTGATAATATACCCCCATCCAGTTGTAGTGGTGGGTATAAGGGGCCTCAGCGACGAAATAGCCCAGGCTGAGAACGTACTCTTCCGGCGTATGAATGATCCCATCCATAAAATCCACGTCTTTTTTCATGTAATGAGTCCATATCGCGGCTTGATATTCGTCCAGAGTCTTGTATTTTTCATAAACGACTTTCACAAAAGCTTGGGCGGGAACCAGTCTGAACTTAAGTTGTGTGATGATGCCCAATGTGCCGAAGGTCCCGTTCATCATCTGAAACAAAAGCTGATGCTCGTTGTCCGGCGTGCAGATCAGCACCTCGCCCTTAGCCGTAACGACCTCATATTCAAAACAGTTGTCGTGGAATCCGCCGGCCTTGAAGGACATCGATTCAATAGAGCAGCCCGCAACCGCGCCGCCTATTGTTATCGTCCTGAATTCCGGCACCACCAAGGGCACCAGTTTGTGCTTGAGCGTGGCATCCACCAGTTTCTCAAATGTAACCGCAGGCTCAGCGATACAGACGCGGTTTTCTGGATCAATAAAAATGATTTCATCAAGATCGCTGATGTCCACTTTTTCGTCGCTGTGTCTTTTATCTTTAGGCTTGGGTACTTCATGTGAAACCGTTTTTTTCTTTAAACTCAAAGGTGCGCTGCTTTTACGTTCTTGTAATT
>CAYNZF010000048.1:0-15887 GCA_964401615.1 uncultured Oscillospiraceae bacterium | reverse complement strand
CGAGGTCGGAGACACCGAAGGGCTCATGAATGAAGACGCTTATCAGGCGTTTATAGAGGGATAATCAATGGCCGATTATATCGTAAACAGTCCCGCGGAGCAGGCGGTTATGCTTGCGCGTGTGGGTGCTGAAAATGTGGCGGACTTTTTTGAGGCGCTGCCACGGGAAGTCAAAATTTCAGGGGAATTAAATTTAGCTGAAGGACTCAGTGAAATTGAAGTACTCGCGGAAATGCAGACAATGTCGGAAGCGAACACCGTTTTTAAAACCATTTTCAGGGGCGCCGGCGCGTACAAGCATGCCATTCCGGCAGCCGTCAATCATCTGGCGTCGCGCAGTGAATTCGTGACGGCTTACACGCCCTATCAACCGGAAATCTCGCAAGGAATTCTGCAGTCGATTTTTGAGTTTCAGACGAATATCTGCGAACTGACCGGCCTGGATCTGGCCAACGCCTCAGTCTATGACGGTGCGACCGCGGCCGGTGAAGCAATCCTGATGTGCGCTGAGCGTAAGCGCAAGCAGTTTCTGATCGCGGGGAGCATGAACCCCGGCGTTCAAGATGTAGCCAAAACATACTGCGCTGCAGCTAATTATGCATGTGAGACAATCGCAGTGCGCGATGGCCGGCTGGATTCAGCTGACTTGAGTGCTAAATTGAACCGTGAAACAGCGGCTGTTTTGCTTGATCAGGTCAATTATTTCGGTCTTTTGGAAGAGGTCGACCGCGTCGCGGCTCAGGTCCACGCGGCCGGCGCGAAGCTCGTGCTGAGCATCAACCCGATTGCGGCGGCGATTTTACCTTCCGCGGCAGAATGCGGGGCGGATGTCGCCATAGGCGAAGCTCAGCCACTGGGCACACCTCTATCATTTGGCGGTCCTTACATTGGCTTCATGGCTTGCACCAAAGCGGAAATGAGAAAAATGCCGGGCCGCATCGTCGGCGAAACAAAAGACCTGGATGGAAAAAAAGCTTATGTATTAACGCTGCAAGCTCGCGAACAACACATCAGACGTGAAAAAGCCATTTCCTCCATTTGTTCGAATCAGGCTTTGATGGCGGTGCGCGCAACCATTTATCTGGCCATGCTGGGCGCGGAAGGCTTGGCGGAAGTCGCCCAAAGCTGCGTTAACAATGCGCATTATCTGGCGGACGCTCTCAGTGCCAGCGGTGGTTTTGAACTTGCTTTCGAAGGTGAATTTTTTCATGAATTTGTTGTCAAGACGAAAGCGGATGCTTTTGCCATCGAAAAAGTACTCATCGATCACGGAATTTTACCGGGGCTGGTCCTGGATAAGGAGCACATGCTTTGGTGTGCCACGGAATGCAATACCCGTGCGGAAATGGACCGGGTGGTCACATTGATCAAGGAGGCCGGTTTATGCTGATATTTGAAAAGAGTCGCGCAGGTCGCAGGGCTTATCGCCTGCCCAAGTCGGATGTGCCCACATACGAGCTCAAACAAAAACGCGCCGTGGCACCGGCTTTGGCCGAGGTCAGCGAAATGGACGTGATCAGACACTATACCCGCATGACACGGGATATTTACAGTGTTGACTTTGGTTTTTATCCTCTGGGCTCCTGCACCATGAAATACAATCCCAAGATCAACGAGGACGTGGCCGCTTTGCCGGGCTTTTCCCAGATACACCCCTTGCAGCCGGAAAATACGGTGAAAGGAGCCCTGGCCCTTTTAAATGAAGCGGATCAGGTTTTCTCTGAAATCACTGGTATGGACGCCTTTACCTTCCAACCAGCAGCAGGCGCCCAGGGCGAGCTCACGGCTCTGCTGATCATTAAGGCTTACCACGCGGCACGTAAGGACACGGCTCGCACGCAGGTGATCGTGCCCGACAGCGCCCACGGCACCAATCCGGCCAGCGCCCACATGGCGGGCTTCGATGTGGTTGAAGTGAAAAGCAACGAGCAGGGCCTGGTGGATGTCGAGGCCTTGCGAGGCCTGGTCAGCGAAAAAACAGCGGCCTTGATGCTGACCAATCCGAACACTTTGGGCCTTTTCGAAAAAGATATCCTGGAGATTGGAAAAATGGTCCATGACGCGGGCGGCCTGCTCTATTATGACGGTGCCAATCTCAACGCGGTCATGGGACAGATAAGGCCCGGTGATATGGGATTCGATGCCGTGCACCTGAATTTACACAAAACCTTTTCCACCCCCCACGGTGGTGGTGGACCCGGCAGCGGGTGTCAAGGCCTTTTTGAAGGAATTTTTGCCCGGCCCTGTCCAGGCAGCGGATCGCTTTGATACACCGACTCAAACCATCGGCCGCGTCAAGCAATTTTACGGTAATTTCCTGGTCGTCGTGAGAGCGTTGACCTACGTGAAGAGCCTGGGCAAAGAAGGCATCAAAGCGGGCAGTGAACAAGCGGTTTTGAATGCGAATTATCTGAAAAAATCGCTGGAGGACATCTTCACCTGTAAAGATAGCTACTGCATGCATGAGTTCACGGTGAGCTGCCAAAAAATCAAGGAAGAAACCGGTGTCAGTGCGTTGGATATTTCCAAAGCCATGATCGACTACGGTGTTCATCCGGCGACCATGTACTTTCCCCTGGTCATCAAAGAAGCATTGATGTTCGAACCGACCGAAACCGAAAGCGTTGATACCCTCAACGCGGTCAGTGGGATTTTGCACGAAATCGTAAAAACCGCCTATGAGAATCCTGAGATCCTCCATGCCGCGCCGGTCAAACAGCGCATCAAAAGGGTGGATGAGGTGGAAGCGGCCAGAAATCCGATTTTAAGATATACCCCCAGCAAGTAAGCAGAGGCAAAAATGAAAAAGGCTCGTCAGCATGCGAACAGCAGCCGGCGAGCTTTTTAATATTTGTGAGTGAAGCAAAAGACCAGTCAACAAGCCGGCTCAGTCAATCAAGCCGAAGTGACGCAGGGCGTTGGCGATACCGTCATGGTCTTCGTCATCCGTGATGTAGTCCGCCTGCGCTTTGACCTGCTCATTCGCGTTGCCCATCGCGACCCCAATGCCAGCCTCTCTTAACATACTGAGGTCATTACCTCCATCACCAAAGGCCATACTGTCTTGTGGGTCGATGCCAAAAATTCCACAGATTTCAGTCAAAGCACTGTGTTTACCATATCCACGCAAAACAACGTCGAAAAAGGAATCATCCCAACGGGTGCCTTCCAGATTCTTGCTTTGACTCATCAGCTCACGCTCTGCTTCAGGAGGCAGAAAAACCGAAGCACTGTAAACCGGCTGGCTCAAAGCGAAACGAGGATCAGCAATCGTCGGTATGGGGAGATTGTGACAGAGGGTTTCTTGCAGGATCTGCTCATCGATATAATTAACGAAGTAACCGTCTTCCGTCACGAAGTACATGGGCACCGTCATGGTCAAGGCCAGATCAACCAGGAGGGCGACGTCATCCGGATCAAAAGCGTGCTTAAAATAATCGCGGTATTTGTCATAAGCACACTGACCGTTAAGCGAGATGATGACATCAAAGAGTTCTAAAAATTCAGCCGGAATGTGCCCACGGCCGCGACCCGTAGCAATACAGAGTTTGATGTTTTTACTGCGCAGTTCGGACAGCGCGTCCAGGCTTGATGCCGCGACGCGATGCGTCGTTCGACTGATCAAGGTACCGTCAATATCAAAGAAAATAATTTTTACCATGCGGACCCCATTAAATGAACAGCGATTAATTTGAGAAATTTAATCTAGCAGCTCAATTCTAACAGAACCCATGGACATTTCGAAATTGAAATCAGCGGAAACATTAATGCCCTCACGGTGAATCAGGTCAGAGGTTTTTTGCCCATCCACATAGAGAGAGCCCATCGCCAGATCCGCTTCATAGTTGATTTGTGTAAGGCTGAAAGGCAGCTTCAAGTCTGCGGAACCCATGCTGCACTCGATGCTCTGCCGGCCACGCAGTTCAGCGTCCGAATTTATGCTTCCCATGTCCAGGTCGATTTCACTTCCGCGAATCTGACCACCGGACAGTTCAAGCGAACCCATGCTCAGGTTCAATCTGGCAAAATCCAAATTGACATTGTCCAGCCGGGCACCACCCATGTCGAGTTTCAGCTCCAGCTCTTTGGCCTTAAGATCCGCAATATCTGTTTTGCCCATACTGAGTGAAATACTGACCCGGCTGAGCAGGAGATCTTGGGGTAAAGTCAAAACAATTTGCTTGGGGTCAATGTTCGGACCGGGTATGAAAAACAAGCGCTGCGCTTTGTAATAATCATCAATGAATAACACTTTGTCCTTTGTTTCCGTGCGAATTTCGTAGAGCAAGTCATCACCGCTCTTTACTTCCTGATAGCTCAAAGTCGGTACATCGATATCTCCGACCCTGATCTCAAAAGCCCCCATACTCAAATCGACCTTGATGCTCTCGATGGCTTCATCGGCCAGGCGAATGCTTTTATCGGTTTTTTGATAAGCCCCGCTGAAGGGGACCGCAGAACGCACGAAATCCGGCAGACGCTCAGCACTGAGGACTTGCTTGAAGCCCCCGGTCAAAGCGACAGCAGTCAGCAGTACCAGCCCAGTACAAGCCAGACATAAACCGACGATAGTCAATTTTTTCATCGCGCCACACTCCTTGAGCCCTGGTTCGTGATTGCGTTAACGATCGAATTGACGATCCAACGCATAAAGCTGAGGACCAAAAAAATACAACCCAGTCCCAGCAGCAGGCCCGCAGTCGCGGTCAAAACGATCCATGCAGTCAGAGGCTGGAACAGCAGACTCGCACTGATAAAGACAAGTGTCCCCAGCACCGCAAACAAACTGATAATTACGACGAGTAAAACCACAAACACGGCGACGGCCACCGCAATCAGGGCAAAAGCCAGGGGCAGCGCGATGGGTAAAGCCAGTATGCTCAAAATCACGAGCGGAAGGATGCGGCGCTTCGTTCAGAGTCAGGGGCTTTCTTTAAGTGCCTGGCCAGATCAGCCATAAATTGATCCTGTGTCATCTTTTAACCTTCCGCGTCAATGCGATTTTTCTAGGAAATTCAGTTTGATGGAACCCATGTTGACCGCCAGGCGGAGTTGGGAAGAGGGATTGGGCTTGTAAGACAGATTGCTTTGACCACCGGCTTCGCCGTTGATGCGGAAAGAACCCAATGTTACTTCAGTTTGATAGTGGGTGTCAGCCTGCGACTGCTGTAAATCGAGTCTGATGCTGCCCATTTCACAGCTGATCTGGTGCGAACCAAGCAGCTTGGCTTTACCGCGCAGGTCACCCATCGACACGCGAATGTGGGAACCGTTAATGTCGGCACGATCCAGCTGAAAGGAGCCCATTTTGAGCTCTGCATCCATGTACTCGATGAGGCCGCCGACCAATTTGACCGCGCCCATCGCATTGCGCAGCTCAAGTTTTTCTGCGGTCATGCCGTAGAGCTTGGTGCTGCCCATGCTGAGGTCGATGTAGGCATTTTTGAGCCTGGTTTTTCGCGGCAGTCGCAGCACCACCGGATCCACGTTGAAGCGATTCCATTTGGAAAACAAATCGCTCGGGGCTTCATCAATGATGCGCAGATGCGTGCCCTGGATGGAAAAGTCGATTTTGTAATTCATGCCGCGCCCTTCTTTGGTATAGGGCAATTTCAGTTCAGGATTGGGAATATCCGCCCATTCCAGTTCGAAACCAGCGATTTTTAGACGAATTTCCAATGATTCCACAACAGACATGGGCAAAAGATTATACTCTGCCTGATTAGCGGCCTGGGTTTGTGAGTAGGGGATATTCATCAAAATTTCCTGCGCGATGGTGCGCGGTGCGGCGATATCCGCGGGGACCTCGTCCTTTGGTGCGATACCGCGGTCCTCAAAGTACTCCAGATAATAATTGATGGCTTCTTCACGCTCGGCGATGGAGGCGTGCTGCAGTTCTTTACCCAATTCGTTGATAAAATTTTCGCGTGTCATTATGCCATGGCCTCCTCTGTCGTGTGTTTGATGAGACTGTCAACAATCGCTTTGTGCTGTGCCCATTCCTCGTTGAAAAGCTGGAGCTGCCTTTTGCCTTGCTCTGTGATCCGGTAATACCGACGATTGCGTCCTTGAAATTCCTGATCATAGGTCTCAAGCAAAAAAGCCTGCTGCAAGCGCCTTAAAACGGGGTATAAAGTGGATTCTGAAATGCTCATGACGGACTGCATGCTTTGAGTGATCGAGTATCCGTACGCGTCACTTTTTTCTATGATCGCCAAAACACAAAAGTCCAGTAATGTCGCGGAAATCGGAAATGCCATGATAAATGCTCCTTACTTAATAGATGTACGCTTTCTGAGTCCGAGTGCTTAAGCCTCACTCTTTTATAAGTAATAATATACGGCGTATAATATAAGAAGTCAATATAGTATAAGTCGATAAATAGATGCTGCACCAAATGATTGCCGCAAGTGGAAAACAACTGCAGCGATTTATTTTTTTAAAAAGCCTTCAAGTTCCGTTATCAGGGCTCGCCCTTGTCGTAAACCATCCCGGTAATTTTCTTCCAAAAGACCGAAATCGCGGCAGCCGCTGTTAACCTTCATTTTTTCCGGGTAGATGAGGAAAGCCTGCCCTCTTTTTTCTAAACTTTTCAGATCATTCACCGTGCGATTGTAGCGTAAGTGACGCTCGGACATCAGCCGAAACAATTGCGGTGATTTACGGAAATAATACCTAAGCAGTTTTTGGTGTTTTTGAGGCGCTTTCAGATAACCTCGTTCGCGCGTCATTACTACAACAAAACGCTTAAAGCCGTCATTTTGAGCTGTTTCTAGTTCAAGACCGTTGCGAAGCCCACCATCATAGTAGCTCTCACCATCGATGGTCGGTGGAGGCATGAGCAGTGGCAACGTGGAAGAAGCCCGCACCGCTTTGACGATCTCGGGAACCGTGCGCAGCTGGCTTTTTTCCCAGAAACGTACTTCCGCGTTGGTGCGTTTTATGGCGCTGATCTTGACTTGCGCGGGATTGTCATTGAACGTCTTAATATCGAATGGCAAAACATCATAAGAGCTTTTTTCGTAGATCCAATCCGCGTTGAAATAACCTTTGCCACGAAAAAAATAGTTCCATCCACCGAACGAGGGGTGCTGCACGATCTCGACAAACGAACGTCTGGCACGAACCCGGTCACGCGATAAATAATTGATGGTACAGGAAGCACCGGCTGAAACACCGGTGACATAGTTAAAATAAAGCTCAGCTTCCAGGAAACTGTTCAATATCCCCGCGCTGAAACTGGCGCGCATACCACCGCCTTCAAAAATCAAGGCGACATCGTGAATATTATTGTATATAGCCATGAGACGACCCCGCATAACTCAAATTGAATGAATGCATATAAACTGATGCTAAGCGAAGAACAAAAATATTTCAATCTCGCTTGCAGAATCTGCCGCTCGCTTCGTTTCTCGCTTTGGAATTGGCTTATAATGAACAAGTAGATATCGAGGCGCGCTCATATTAAACAGAACGCAGGGCTGACTGGGGATTTTATGCTGAAGCTTCACCAAAATAAACTGGACTTGTTTTTTGAAAATTTTAAAGCCATGAAACGCTACATGCCTTTACGCCTTGGTTTTTCCAAAACCCTGGTGGCTTTTCTGTTCGCCGCTCAGAGTCAAGTGGTTGATTTAGAAGGTGTTGAGAGGGTCAAACAAAAGCTGCGCGCCCTGCCCATGAAACAAAATCAATTCCGACATGCCGCGGAACTGTACTTATGGACGGAGTTGTCTTTGTCCAAACGCGAGGACTACTTGATCGAACAGGCAGAAAAAGCATATGCGGTATTGAGGGAACAACGTTTGGCCGGCGCTTGGGCCAACGGTTACATCGCGCTTCAAATGGCAGAACATCTTGAGGAATCCGATTTTGCAGAGCATGTTCGACGTTTGGCGCATTTCAAGAGAGCCATGCGCTTCAACCACAAGCTGCTTACCGGAAGGCATAGCGCTATCTTGGTGAGCATGCTTCTTATCGCAGGAGTTGACAGCAGTCAACTCCTTGAACGCGTCGAAAAGGCTCATTTACTGCTGAAGGACCAAGCCCGGAAAGGAATGCGCCATTACACTGCGGCTATCGTGCTGGCCCTGGCTGAAGATGTGGAAAAACAAGTCCTGCGCTATGTGAAATTAGGCGAGGCCTGTAAAAAATACCAACTCTCGGTCTTTAATCGCTATAGCGCGAATAGCTTGGCGCTGCTCAGTTTTTTACCCTTGGATTTCGACGAAATGGGCCAGGAGCTCTTACAAATGACGAGTTATTTACGCGGCCAAAAGGACTTTAGCTCACTTTATGCGCCTCAACATACGGTCGCGATTTTGACCTCAGGCATTCTCTTTTCATCATTCAGGGAAGTGCAGGTTCACGAGAAAAAAGTGGAACAGTCCCTGCTAAGCAGCGAAGTGCTCGAACTGGCCGGCCGGGCTGTTTTGGCTGTCGCGGATGATATGATCCGCAGGGCCGAGTCTTCGCAGTCAGGCTAAGTACAGCGGTAAGACGAATCGGAAGTTTTGACATGAACAGGGGATAGTGATGCGCGTCTATTTAATTGGTTTAGGGGTTTTAGGATTGACCTTCGGGCAGTATTTACGCGAACTTAAAAAACCGCATGAGTTTTTTGTCATCGCGAATGAGGAGCGACAGCTTAAACTCAGCCCCGATCAAGTGACCATAGGCGGTGCCCCTCAACGTTTTGATTTTTTGACTCCCGCGGAGCTTGCAGCGGCGGATTTGATTCTAATTGCGTGCAAGTCTTTTGCCCTTGAGACTGTGCTGAAAGATATTCACAAAGCGGTACGACCCGGTACGATCATCATGTCCTTGCTCAACGGCATTTCCAGCGAAGGCCAAATCTCGGCCCTGTATCCTGAAGCGCGGGTAATTCATGCAGTCGCCCAGGGCATGGACGGTGTGCGCAGGGAGCATCATCTGAATTATATTTTAAGTGGACAGATTTGTTTCGGACTTGTTCCGGGCCAGGGACCTGAGATCGCAAACGCCATCGAGGATGTGGCCGCTCTTTTTGCTTTAGTAAATCTGCCGCATAGTGTCATGCCGGACATGGCCCATCACCAATGGGGCAAGTTCATGCTCAACTGTGGACTTAATCAGGCCGCGGCCTACTACAAGGGGACCTACGGGACCTGCCAAAGCAATCCCGAAGCGAGATCGATGATGATCACCGCTTTTCGCGAAGTGATCGCCGTCGCAGAGGCGGAAGGCATTAATCTTGGAGAAACAGACATTGACTATTGGCTGGGTGTTTTGGACACGCTCAACCCTGAGGGGATGCCTTCGATGCGTCAAGACCAGCGCGACGGAAGGCAGATGGAAACCGAGCTTTTTTCCGGGACCGTCCTGAAATTAGGGGCCAAGCATGGCCTTGCCACACCGGTCAATCGTGCGTTTTATGAGCGCTTGTCAAACTGCTGAGCTTTTACTGTGAAAGGGATCAAGATGGCTGCAGAAAAGTCAAATTTGAAAAGTGCAGAAGAGGAACTCGAAAAAGAAATTCGGGCTGTTTTTTATAACGGCGGGCTCAATTGTGCTGAAACCACGCTGCGCTTGCTGATTGAGCGAGGAAGCGTGAACGCTGACATCAGTTCGCAGAAGATGATGAGCGGTTTTGGCGGAGGCATACAAAAAGGACTGGTGTGCGGGGCTGTGATTGCAGCAGTCGCCGCTCTCGGAATCAAGACAGGCAGAATCTCACCGGAAAAATCACGGGAGCCTTCCGCACAAGCAGTCAGGGCGTTTTTAGAAAGTTTCGAAGCGCGTTTCGGTGGGCTGATGTGCTGTGAATTGACGCGCGACTACGTGGCGAAGTCTGAAGAAATGTATGACCATTGTGTCGACTATGTCGCGGCAGCCATTGAATTGACTGAGAGCCTGCCGGGCGAATCATAACGATGATTTTTACTTACTGCGCTTCGGATTTTTTTAGCGATTTATGTACATTATCCCCTGCTTTTGCCTGAAGGAAGGCTTTTTTATCGCCTCAAAACGGTAATCCTACCACCATTTCAATGATCCAGACCGCCGCCACCGCGCCAATGGAAACCGTCATTAATGACTTTTCCCTCACGCTTAAAATCAATGCCACGATCAAGCCCGCGACACCCGAAATCCAGAGACGCGTTGACGAAAAAACCGCCGGAATTGTCATGGCCGCCAAGACTGCGTAGGGGACATACTCCAGGAAAGAGCGCACCCAGACACTGCGGATGGTTTGACGAAAGAGCACCAGCGGCAAGGCGCGAGGGAGATACGTGACCGCGATCATAATGAGTAAACTGACGCCTAAGTCCATTCGTCAGATCCCCCTTCTTCAGCCGCACGCAGCGCCTCCACATCTGACACAGGAAATAGACTCGCCCCCAGACCGGCTGCAATCAGTGTGCTGAAGATTATTTTCCAGCCTGCAGATAGTGGCCTGAAGAACGGCAGCAGGTAGAACAAGGCACTCGCTCCGGCCGCCACTACAATAATCAAACGCAGGACTTTTTGCGATTTAGCCGGTGGGATGATGATCGCCACGAACATGGCGTAGAGCAGGATGCCGAAAGCACCCTGAATAGACTTGGGAAGCAGTGCACCGAGCAGCGCGCCGAATACGGTTCCCCCGGACCAACCACAAATGGGCAGCACCATCAAACCCAGAAAGTAATGAAAACCGACCTCAGCCTTCCTGATAGCGACCGCGAAAATTTCATCCGTGACGCCGAAACTCATGACAAGACGCTGGCTTGTGCCAAGCTGCGGCGCAAGCCTTTGGGATAGAGAAAGCGACATCAAAACGTAGCGTAAATTTACCAGAAGTACTGTGAAAGCGAGCTCAAGATAGCCCCCCTTGGCCAGGATGACACTGACCCCGGCGAATTGGCCGGAGGAAGTCAGATTGGTGAGCGAAACAAATATGGCAAAAAGAGGCGGCAGCCCGCCGCTGACTACATACAGGCCGAAGGCGGTGGAAATGGTCAGGTAGCCTAAGCCGATAGGAAGGCCGTCTTGGAAGCCGGCACTGAAACTGGCCCGGTGTTTTAGCTTGCTGCCGTGGATCTGACGGATGTCGCTCATGCTTGTTTTGTCACCTTCTTTTCTGAAAAAGCCTGTTCGTAGAGTACGATTACTTGCCTTGCGAAGTTTTCAGCTGAAAAGTCGCGGACAGCGATGGCCCTGGCGTTTTGAGAGAGTCGTGCTCGAAGTTCAGGATGGGTGATAAAATCATGCAAGCGTTGCTGAAATTCCGCTTCTGTCGCGTATTGCCAGCCGTTTTCATTGTCAGTGATGACACCGTCCAGACACGCGTCCTTTTTACATAGTGCGGGCAGGCCGGCTGCCAATGCTTCAACATAGGTCAGCCCTTGAGTTTCACTTTGCGAAGCGGAGACAAAGAGGTCACCTACAGCATAGTAATAGGGTACCTCCTCAGGTGTGACCATCCCCGAAAAGCGCACGGCGCTTTCGATGCCGAGCAATTTTACGTGGTGCCGGAGATTTTTTAGATAGGGTCCACCGCCGACGATCAGCAAAACGAGCCGGGGATCATGGAGGGTTTTGATGAAGTCTAGAATTTCTTCTACGTTTTTTTCTTTGGCCAGTCGCCCAAGATAAACGAGCAGGGTCCGATCTTGTTCAATCAGTAAATTCTTTTTTATTTCAGCTAATCGCTGCGGGTCTTTGGGTTCGGTAAAGCGGTCCAGTACGATTCCGGTCGGGACGACAGAAATCGGTCTCTTGACGCGATAGTCCAGGAGCATGTTTTGGACTTTAAAGGTGGGCGCTATGATGTGGTCGGTGCGCTTGAGTACGAAGCGCGAAAAGACGACGGCAATACTTTTGCCGATGCGTTTATTGGGGAAAAAATAATGGGTATACTTCTCATAAACCGTGTGGTAGGTATGGACAATGGGCGCACCGGTCTTTTTCGCGATATGCCTGGCCATGAAAAATGTGGAAAATTCGGCCTGCGTGTGAATAACATCCGGCTTCCAGGCGATGAGTTCATCAATCAGCTTGTTTTGGGCGGTGCAGCTGAGTCGTGCGTTGGGGTATATCCAAGCCGCTTTGACCGAAGCGATGTAGCTGATGCGGCCGTCTTTGTGGCTGTGCCGCGTTTCAGACAGGGTCAATACGCGCACTTCATGGCCTAGCTTGAGCAGCTCGTTTTCAAGATTGACAAGTGAAGTCACGACCCCATTGATGACCGGAGCATACCATTCATTTGTGATCAAAACTTTCATCTGTATGCCCCTCAAAATTTACTGCGCCTCATTATCGCACTTCCGGGGCATACTTTCGAGTATCTTTAAGCGCAAATTATTGAGCGCTTCAGGGTTTTTTAGGCTGATTGCTTAGCAATTATCCTAAAATTTCGCAAAAGAGCCAAGCTTTTCGGTCTGAAAACCACGCGCTCAATACGGGATGCAAAAGTGTACAATATGATTAATAAAAAAACAGGAGAAATATCATGGCGTTACCAAAAAGAAGTGAAGTTCCCCAGGAATTGACCTGGGATTTGACTCATCTGTTTAAGAACAGCGAAAAGTACGAAGCAGCCCTGGCGCAACTGCCTGACGCAGTCGCGACTTTTGCCGAAAAATATGAAGGAAAAATTGCTGAAAGCGAGCTCAGAGCAGCTCTCCGCGAATATGAGAACATCCTCACGACCATCGATCACTGCGCCAATTATGCAAGTCTGGCGGCCAGTGTGGACTACGGGGATCAGACCAATGGGGAGCGCGAACTCCGTTTCAACAACATTTACGCAGACCTCAGTGCCAAACTAAGCTTTTTTGTCTCAGAACTGAAGCAGGTGGATGTCGCGACTCTGACCGCCGTGGCTGAAAGCGCGCCCGAGTATCGCAGCGTCATGCAGGATTTGATCAGGGACATTCCCCACACCCTGCCGCCTGCCTCCGAAAAACTGCTCGCTGAGTTCCGGCCGCTCTTTGACCAGCCTGCGAACGCTTATCAACAAACCAAGCTGGCTGACATGTATTTTGAAAATTTCCAGGCCGGCGGTGAAAGCAAAGCCTTGAGCTTCGTACTTTACGAAAACAACTATTGTCACGACACCGACACCGAGACACGCCGCGCCGCCTTCAGGCAGTTTTCCAAGACACTGGGACGCTACAAGAACACGATTGCCAGTGACTATTTTGCCCAGGTGCAGGCGGAAAAAACAGAATCCAAACTGCGCGGTTTTACATCCGTCATCGATATGCTGCTCCATCGGCAAAACTCGAGCCAGGCTTTGTACAACCGCCAAATCGACCTGATCATGCAGGAGCTGGCCCCGCACATGCGTCGCTACGCCAAGCTGCTTCAGCGCTATTACGGTCTGGAAGAAATGCATTACGCGGATCTGAAATTGGCTCTGGACCCCCAATACTCTCCTGAGGTCGACATCCCACAAGCAAACGAACATGTGCGTCAAGCCTTATCCGTCATGGGACCCGAGTACGGAGCGATTGTCGAGCGAGCCCTGGCGGAAAGACGACTGGATTATGCCCAGAACGAAGGCAAATCGACGGGCGGTTTCTGTGCCAGCCCCTATCAAAAGGGCGGCTACATTCTGCTCAACTGGGGCGGTGAGCTGAGTGAAGTCTTCACCCTGGCCCACGAATTAGGTCACCTCGCGCATTTTGAACTGGCCCAAAAAACCCAACGAATTCTCGCCAGTGAGTGCTCCTGGTACGTGGTGGAAGCGCCTTCAACCTGTAACGAGATGCTGCTCACCAACTACTTTCTGAAGCTGAAGCCGGAGGACACACGTTTCCGCCGCTGGGTGCTGGCCTCGATGGTCACCAACACGTATTACCATAATTTTGTCACCCATCTTCTGGAAGCGGCCTATCAGCGCGAAGTGTACCGGGCCGTCGATGCGGGTCAAGTTCTGCAGGCGGCTGACTTTTCAGCGCTCTTTATGCAGGTTTTGCAAGAGTTCTGGGGTGACAGCGTGATTCTCGATGAAGGCAGTGAACTGACCTGGATGCGTCAGCCACATTATTACAACGGACTTTATCCTTATACTTACAGCGCCGGTCTGACGATTTCAACGGCCGTCGCCAAACGTATCCAGGAAGAAGGAGCAGCGGCCGTCGAAGACTGGCTAAATACCTTGCGTTCAGGTGGAACCCTGGCACCGCTTGATTTTGCCCTCAGCGCGGGTGTGCCCATCGATACTGACCAGCCGCTGCGCGATACCATCGCCAATATCGGGGCGATGATCAGTGAAATTGAAGAACTTTTACCCGAGAGCGAAACGTTCGGCTAAATAGAGGAGAATTTGTGTCTAAAACTTTGGAAAAACAGATCGAAGAAGTGAGCTGCCGTGCTTTGAATCAGCAAGGTCAGGGTGTGGCGACGTTGGCGGATGGCTTGACGGTTTTCGTCAACGGGCTGCTGCCGAGTGAAGTGGCGCGCATTCGCTTGACCGAGAAGAAAAAATCTTATGCAGTGGGCAAAATCATCAAGATGCTGGAAAGCTCCCCGGAGCGCTGCGAGCCGGCCTGCCCGGTATTCGGCCGCTGTGGTGGCTGTACGCTGCAGCACATCGAGTACCCCGCACAGCTGAGGTACAAGGCGGATCGGGTCAGAGACGCGCTGCTGCGTATCGGAGGTTTCTCGGCTGACTCGGTTCAAGCTCTTTTGCCCGCGGGCAGTACAGCGAACGGAACAGAGCCGCCCTGGCAATATCGCGCCAAGTCACAGATGCCCATTAAAGGAACTGAGCTGGAGCCTTTGATTGGCTTTTACGCCGCGGGCAGCCATGAGGTGGTTGACAGTGAAGTCTGTCCGATTCAGGACGCCGCCGCTGATCTGGTGCGAAAAACACTGCGCGAGGCCTTGCACGCCTATCCGCTCAGCATCTATGACGAAGCGGCGGGAATGGGTTTACTGCGACATTTGCTTGTGCGTTGTGGCGTATCTTCTCGGGATGTTTTAGTCGTGCTGGTGGTGAACCTCAGTATGAAACAATACGATTCGCTGCCCGATGATCACCCCACAAAGCTATTTTTAAAAAGCTTTGGCGATAAATGTAAAGAAGTCCTGTTGTCCCGTGGATATAATCTATCTTCTCTTTCGCTCAACCATAACAACGTCAGCGGAAACCTGATCACGACCCACGAATACAGTCCGATTTATTTTTCGCATGATTTGACCGAGAGTATTTTGGGTTTGACTTACCGGATTTCTCCCGCTGCCTTTTTTCAAGTCAACCCCCGCCAGACGGCGGCACTTTACCAGGCCGCGTTGGACGCCGCCCAGCTTGGTCCTGATGAGCTCGCGTTCGATCTATACTGCGGTACCGGCAGCATTTCGCTTCAATTAGCGCGCTCAGCTCGTCGTGTCAAAGCTTGCGAAATGGTCCAGTCCGCAATCGATGACGCCAAGCTCAATGCAGCCGACAATAACGTCGAAAATGTTGAGTTTTATACAGGCAAAGCTGAATTGCTCGTGCCTGAGTGGCTGGAAGCAGGAGAGCAAGCTGACGTGATTGTTGTCGATCCTCCGCGCAAAGGTTTGGAGGCATCACTTGTTGAAACGCTCCGCCTCGCCCAGGCTAAACGAATCGTCTACGTGTCCTGCGACCCCGCCACACTGGCCAGAGATTGCAAACGTCTCTGCGAAGAGGGGCTCTATGAATTGCAGAGCATTGAGACTTTCGACATGTTTCCGCATTCCATGCACGTTGAGACGGTAGTATTGATGTCAAGGGTAGATAAGTAAGGATGTAATAAGATAAGTAAATAAAGGCTTTCCGTGATTTGAGATCTGGTTCTAAGCCGGAAGGATAATCACGGATTTTTGCTTTAAGGGAAGTTATCCAAGAGTGGTGGATTACTCACCGGATTTACGAATTTGAATATAGGATTGGT
>CAYNZF010000047.1:14227-16477 GCA_964401615.1 uncultured Oscillospiraceae bacterium | reverse complement strand
GGTTGGGTTTCCTAATCACGTCATTCACGCTTCTGTCTCTGTACCGCACCACAGTTCAAAGCAAATCTCTGAATATTCGATTCGTCCCAACATAATCACAAAACAGCAAGTTTCTGTTATCTTCAGCAAGATACTGCTATTGCCCGCTTTTCCAAGCTTGTTCTGACAAGTTGTGGTGCGCTCATGAAAGACATTCACATATGATTAATTGTAGCCATTGGCGATTCCATCTGTCAATGTTATCGGATTTTTTGTAGTGTATATCTCACAAAGACTCGACCGACATCATTTGAAATCTGAGTGATTTTGTGAATCTTCTTCAAAACTTGTAAATCTTTTCTTTCAAAAAGCCACTAAGTTACATTCGTCAAGCGAACATGCTTTGCAACTCGATAATTCTTATCTGATGGCAGAAGTTCTTTATTGTAGCTATGCAATATATTTGTATATAATAACCAATTTGATAGAAATTTATGCAAGATTTTGACCATTTTTTCACTATTATCTTGCCTTTTTAGTATTTTATCGTTAATTTGTTCTTACAGGTGTAAATCAGCAATATTTTATGAAAAAGGAGTTGTTTATGGAAGCAATGGTAGCAGATTTTGGCTCACTAGTCGTGATGCTCATCTCCCTCGTGGTTCTTGTCTTAGCAATCACTAAGTTCAAGATTCATCCCGTTTTTGCCCTTATTTTAGTCGCGCTGGGCAGCGCAATCGCATTCGGTTTCCCGATTACGGAGGTCATAAAAACCGTCACCGGAGGTTTTGGCAGTACCATAGGTAGTATCGGTATCGTCATCATTTTAGGTTGTGCCATCGGAATTATGCTCGAGGACACCGGCGGCGCGATCGTATTGGCTAATACTATCTTAAAATTAGTCGGCAGAAAACGCGGTAGTTTGGCGATGGCTATTTCAGGCTATCTCGTCTCGATTCCCGTTTTTTCCGATTCAGCCATCGTCATTCTCTCCCCCGTCGCCCGCTCACTTTCCGCACGTAGTGGTGTACCCCTGATCGCTCTATTGGGCGCGCTCAACGCAGGTATTCTCGCCACGCATACCATGGTTCCTCCCACCCCCGGCCCGTTGGCCGCAGCTGGAACCCTCGGCGCAGACATTGGTCTGGTTATCGCTTTCGGTTTGTTGACATCAATTTTCTACACCATTCCCGCCACCATGTATTGCACAAGTAAAAGAGTACTTGCTAAATATCCAAAAGTTGCTGTGATTGAAGGCATCGAAGTTCTAAAAGAAGGCGAAATTGACGAAGCTCCCAAATCTGATAAAAAATTACCCGGAGCTTTTTTGACTTTCGCTTGTATTTTACTCCCGGTCTTTTTGATCACCATGGCCTCTTTCGCCAACATGTGGCTGCCGAAAGAAACCGCGATTTTACCTTTCCTGAACTTCCTCGGTCATCCGGTTATCGCGTTGTTCCTGGGTGTTGGACTCTGCTTCTTCCTGGATACAAGTCGTTTCAACAAAGATCAAGTTTATAAATGGTTTGACACCGCTTCCGAAACCTCCGGCTTCATCATCCTCGCTACCGGTGCCGCCGGTGCTTATGGTGCCGTTCTGAGAGCCTCAAACGTGGGAACCTACTTGGGCAACTTGATTGCCGGCACAGGTTTACCCCCCGTGTTCGTACCTTACCTGGTAGCTGTGCTTCTGTCTGTATCAAATGGTTCCGCGACTGTTTCACTGCTCACGGGTTCAGCGATCATCCTGCCGCTCTTGCCTTCACTGGGCTTAAGTCCGGTCATTGCATGTTTAGCCATCGCAGCAGGCTCATCCTTCTTCTACCACACCAATGCAAGTCATTATTGGGTGGTCAATCGAAGCAACGACCTGACCGTTCCAGAAACTTACTCGACCGTTTCGATTCCTTCGGCCATTGGCAGCATCGGAGCTTTTATTGGAGTTTTCCTCTTGTCATTCGTAATATAATTATTAAAAAATATTCTCTGACAAGAACCTGTTTACACCTGTTATGACTTAGCGGCGCTGCAATGATTTAATCTCTGCAGCGCCACTTTATTTATCAATCAACACATACTACAATTGTTTTATCGGACCGTTCTTAACATTCAGATTCAGAAGACTTATTTCAAAAAAGATGGAGTGAAGCTTATGGCGAAATTACTGGAGTATCAAGGCAAGGAATGGCTGAGAAAAGCCGGCATCCCTGTTCCTGAAGGACGAGTCGCGCATTCAGCTGAGGAAGCGCGTGACATCACCGCTTCTCTGGG
>CAYNZF010000047.1:2475-14127 GCA_964401615.1 uncultured Oscillospiraceae bacterium | reverse complement strand
ATTTTCGGTTTGGCGAGCTATGATGCCGTGGACATTTGTGTCAAGGCAGGCATAGAACCCAAGTATTTGAGCACTTTTGCCAAAATGCTGACCGGGCTGGCCAAGACGTATCAGCGCTATGATTGCCAGACGCTGGAAATCAATCCTTTGATCATGAACGCAGACGAGCAGCTTATTTGCGCGGACTGTAAAATGGACATCGACAACAGCTCTGTGGGCAGACATCCCGAATTCGGGATCAAAATAGCCCGCGATTTACCCGGTGAACCTACTGAACTGGATTTCATCGGTTGGAGCATCGAAGAAACCGATTCGCGAGGAACGGGCTTCCTGATGAACATGGGCTTCGACGAAGTCAGCCCCGGCTATGTGGGCTATCACCCCATTGGTGGTGGATCGGCCATGATGGGACTTGACGCCTTGAATCAAGTCGGGCTTAAACCTGCGAACTACGCAGACACCAGTGGCAACCCCGTGGGTTCCAAAATCTATCGTGTCGCGAAAAGTGTTTTGAGTCAGCCCAATATCGACGGCTACTTGCTGGGTGGCTTTATGATGGCCAACCAGGAGCAGTGGCACCATGCCCACGCTATCGTCAAGGTCTTAAGAGAAGTCCTGCCTGCACAAAAACCCGGCCTTCCCTGCGTTTTGCTGCTCTGTGGCAATCGCGAAGACGAATCAATGGTTATTCTGAAAGAGGGACTCAGTGATTTGATGACTCCCGACGGTCCCGGCCGCAGAATCGAAATCTACGGTAAAGAGCATGTCACGGATACTAAATTTATCGGTCAACGTTTACGCGCTCTTTGCGACGAATACAGGGCTGAAAAAGACCAGGCAAAGGAGGCGAAATAAGATGCTTGAATTTAACGAAAAAAGTTTAACAGTCAAAATCGACACCAGTAAATGTCCAGAATGCAGCTCCAAAGCTTGTGCAGTCGCATGTGCCAAATATGCCCGTGGTTTCCTGGTCATTGACGAAGCCGGTTGTGCTTCTCTCGGTGGAAAATCTCAGGAGGAAGTGCTTCGTTTAGGTACTGAATGCCTCGCCTGTGAGTATGCATGCAGATCAAAAGGCATGAACGCGATTCAGATTGACGTTCCGATTGCAGGGCTGGACGAATACGTGAACAAACGCGCAGTCGTCAATCCTGCACAAGAATAAGGTAATGGGGTAACAACAATGGGTATTCTAATCAACAAAGATACAAAAGTTATCATCCAGGGCATTACCGGTCGCGAAGGTTCGGTCCGGACCAAGTATATGAAAGAATATGGTACCAAGGTCGTCGGTGGGACCAGCCCGGGCAAGGCAGGTGAATCCGTCTTTGAAGTACCGGTCTTCAATACGGTCAAGGAAATCGTACGCGAACATGGTGAGATCGATTTCAGCGTCATCTTCGTCCCCGGCAACCGCCTGCTCGAAGCCGTCATGGAAGCCGCTGATTCGGGAGTTAAGAACATCATCCCCTGCGTCGAAGGCACACCTATCCATGACATCATGAAAATGATCGAGTATGCCAAAATTCGCGGCGTGCGTGTCATCGGACCCGGCTCAATCGGTATTTTGACACCGGGAGAAGCCGTGGTCGGCTGGTTGGGCGGAAACGTCGAATGGGCCAACAAGTTCTTCAGACGCGGCAGTATCGGTGTTTTTTCACGAAGCGGCGGACAATCCGGTACCATCCCATGGGTACTGAGAGAAGGCGGCTTTGGCGTCAGCACTGTTGTGCACATCGGCACAGAACCCGTCCTGGGCACTTCGATGGCGGACCTTTTGCCCTTATTCGAGGCTGACCCTGACACCAAAGGCGTGGCGGTCTACGCGGAAATCGGCAGTACGCTCGAAGAAGAGTGCGCGGACGTCATCGCAGCCGGAAAGTTCACCAAGCCCTTCGTGATTTATGTCGCAGGAGCCTGGGCACCGGAAGGGCAACGCTTCTCGCATGCTTCTAATATCGTGGAACGTGGGCGCGGCTCAGCCAAAAGTAAAATTGAAGCCGTCCGAAAAGCCGGTGGCTTTGTGGCCGATACACCAATTGACATCCCTTTGATCATGAAAGAAAAGATCGCAACTGACTTCTAAAGGACAATATTTATCGATGAGCTTGGTGACCCGAGATTGTATGATCTCGGGTTTTCTTTCCTTTTCCTTCATCGGTAGTGATGATTTTTTGCTGCAAGTCCGTTTTTCCATGCTGAACTGTGCGCCCAAGCATTTTCCTCTTTGCCATAATACGGTAGAATGTTGGGGAGCCCCGGAGACTTCTGCACTCTGAAAATCAACAAGTGTTTTCGTTGTGATTTTGCAGATAGGGCCTGACACAATTTTCCAAAAAAATGATTGTATGGAGGAACACAATTATGCAAAATTTATTGGATTCTATTCCGAGCACACTATTATTGGGAGCCGGTCCCAGCGGCGTCGCGCCTTCCACTTACAGCGCCATCTCAAGAACGATCCTCGGACACATGGACCCTTATTTCATCAAAATCAGTGATGGAATAAAGGACGGATTAAGGACCCTCATGGGGACCCGGAACATGCTGACCGTACCTCTTTCAGGTACCGGATCACTCGGTATGGAGGCTTCCTTTGTCAACACTGTCGAGCACGGAGATAAAGTTTTGGTATTACAAAACGGTGTCTTCGGTACTCGTATGATCGATGTGGCCAAACGCCTGGGCGCGGAGGTCACCTCACTTGACTTCGAATGGGGTAAACCGGTCGATGTGGATCAGGTCGCGGAACAGCTCAAAAAGGACCATTACAAAATTGTGGCTGTCGTTTACGCAGAAACCTCAACCGGCGTCAAGAACCCGGTCGACGAAATCGGTGCCCTGCTTAAAGGATCCGACACGCTCTACCTCGTTGATACAGTAACCGCTATCGCCGGTATGCCGATCGAAGTCGACAACTGGGGTATCGACATCTGCTATGCGGGCTCCCAGAAGTGCCTTTCCTGCCCTCCCGGCGCTTCCCCTATCACCTTCTCAGATCGCGCTCTGGAAGTGATCAAAGCACGTAAATCGAAGGTCCCCAACTGGTATCTGGACATGACCCTCTTGACCGCCTATTGGGACGGGAACACCCGTGTTTACCACCATACGCCGCCCATCAACATGTTCTACGCTCTTTATCAGGCCGTAAACAACGTGCTTGAAGAAGGTCCGGAAAACGCCTACGCCAGACACATGAGAGCGCACAAATATCTCATCGAAAAAGTCGGTGAATTAGGCTGGGACATGCTCGTCGAAGAAAAGTATCGCCTGCCCATGCTGAATGCCCTGGTGGTGCCTGAGGGCGTCAATGAGGCAGATCTGCGCAAGCGCCTCCTGAATGATTACCACATCGAGGTCTCCAGCGGTCTCGGTACAACGCGGAAGAATACAACGTTGACCGCGTCGTCAACGCCATGAAAGAAATCCTGGCCAAATAAGAACGATTTGACAAGCTCGCTTCGGCTTTTGCTTGAGTTGCTGTCGAACTTGAATAATGAAAATGCCCGCCCTTGTGAAAGGATGGGCATTTTTTTGTGTCGGGAAGGCGCGCATATTTTAATACAATCCGTATCGTTTCTCGGGATCAAACCCGGTTGATCCACTTTTGCCTGAAATAGCGAGGTGCCAGAATGATTAATTTGATGACCTCTTCGAAAGTGACCAGCGACAAGGTCCAAGAAATCCCCAGGTCCAGATAGAGCCCTGCAATGAAGGCCATGGGTACGGCAAAAAGCCACGTTGTAGCCAGTTCGACCAGCATGGGTACGCGGACATCGCCGCCCGCGCGAAACACGCCCAGAATCAAGACCGCATTCAGAAAGCGCACCGCAATAAAGAGCCCGCGCACGCGGATAAGATTCGCGGTCATAAGCCACAATTCAGGGCTTAAATCGCGGTAGGCCACCATCAAGAGCCCGGGCGCAAAAATCTCCAGAGCCGCCGATACGAGGCCGATCATGGTGCTCAAGCGCAAAATTCGTGCGGCCAGCGGTTGTATGAAGTTTTTCTTGTCCAGCTCTGCTCCGATGGACTGGCCGACCATCACCGCGGAGGCAGAACTCAAACTCATGATAAACACGAAAAGCAGGCTTTGCACGGTGCCGGAAAGTTGGACAGCGGCGGCCGCTTCGGTGCTGATGCGCACATAAGCCATCACATAAAACAGCTGCGAGAGTGACCACAGGGATTCAGTGATAATGACCGGCAGAGCCATGCGGATGTATTGTCGGCTCATCATCGAGTCAAATTGCAGGACTGACTGCAGACGTAAACGAAGCGTGGGATCTTTCCACAGGACATAGCCCAAAAGCCAGAGCAGCTCGACCAGACGAGCAACACAGGTGGCCACCGCGGCCCCTTTGACGCCCATGGCCGGAAGACCCAGCTTTCCGAAAATGAGCACGTAGTTTAAAACTCCATTGATGACGAAGGCCAATAAAGAAGCATACATCGTGGGCTTGGCCTGTCCGATACTGCGCAGCGCGATGCCGAACACTTGTTTGATGGCAAAAATCAAAAACGACAACGCGATGATTTCCAGATACTCGCTCCCGATTTTGATCAAGGCGGCGTCGGGGGCCAGGATACGCAGAATGCTTTGGCTTGCGAAAATGGACACAAAAGTGAAGAGCAGCGCGACGACAAGACTAAGCCGCAGACAAATGGCCATCACCATGTGGATGCCTTTTTTGTCACCTCGGCCGAAATATTGTGAGTAAAAAATTGAGCCGCCGCTATTGATGCCAAAAAGGACGACCTGAAAAAAGAAGAAAAATTGATTGACCTGTCCAACCGCCGCAATAGCATCACTGCCCAGTGGCGTGATCATGACGGTGTCAAGCATGCTCACCGCGGTTGTGATGAGATCTTGAATGACGATCGGAAAGGCAATTCCCAAAAGAAATTTTAAGAAAGCGCGGCTGCCGAAAAACCGGCCAAGGGCCGTTTGGCCGACGATGGCAGGCATGTTTAGATTATGTGTTGAAGAATTTGACACTAAATATTCCGTTTCATTTTAATACTTGGGCTTTGTCAGCCAAAAGCAGGGAGATGAAGCCCGGCGCAGGCTTGAGGCCTGAAGATTGTAGCATAGTTTGCATAGATTGACACGACTGAGCTCAATCTGCCGTGTGGTCGTGCTTGTGTCCTGATATATGGTCATGATCATGGTCATGATCAGCTGTCAAATTTTGCCCGTGGATGTGTGCATGACTATGGATATGTGAATGCAAGTGCACATGCGAGATACCCTCGTGGGCATGTTCATGACTATGCGTATGGGTGTGTTCATGGATATGCTGCAGGGCGATCGTGTCGGTGACGGCAAAAAACGTACCGGCGACCATAATGAGCAAAGCCATGTAAAAATTAAAATCGGGTATCGTGCGAAACAAAAGAAACGCAAACGCCACACCAAGAAAGGGTGCGATGGCGTAATAGGCGCTCGTTTTGGCCGCTCCCAGACTTCTCTGAGCCAATACATAAAAATATATGCTCATTCCATAGGCAAAAAAGCCCAGTAATAAAGCGGCCAATGTGAAGGTCAAGCCCGGGAAAGTTTCACCCAGAAGGAAGGCGATCAACAGTGAACCGAGCCCGGAAAACATTCCCTTTAGAATCACAATTTGTGTTGTGCTTTTGGATGAGAGCATGCGAGTACAGTTGTTTTCGAGTCCCCAACAGACACAAGCCGCCAAGACCAGAAGTGAGCCCTTAGAAAACTCGAAACGCGCTAAATTATTGGCGGACAGGACGATGCTGGCCAATGTAATCAGTAGTATTGCAATCCATAAACGCTTGGAAATCAATTCTTTGAAAAGCAGCAAGGCGATGAGCGACGTAGCGACAATTTCAAAATTGTTCAAGAGCGAAGCCGTTTCGGCACTTGTGCTCTTCAATCCCAACATCAGCAGGATCGGTGCTGCGATATCCAGCCCTATCATACCGAGGGTGAAAGGAAGCTCTTTCCGGCTGAGCCTGGCTTCGCCCTTCGTCTTATTGAAACGATCCGCGATCAGGGACACGATTCCAACCCCGATTCCGGCACCTAAATAAAGCAAAGCCGCCATCATAGTTGTAGAAACATTGATCAATAACAGCTTGGCCAAAGGGACATTAAGAGCATAGAGCAGAGCCGCTCCGATTGCGTAGAACACCGCTCTGCGGGCATCTGATCCGGTATGTTGATCTTTGTTGATACTATCCATGCCGTGCCTTATTTCAGCAGGGGGCACTTGCAGCGAAAACAATATTCATCATTGATGTCACAGCGTGTGGCGCAGGCGTTGCAGAAAATGACCGTGTCCGCTGATTTGTCGTATTTTTCATAGGAATTCAAGCCCGCGTGATGACGCACTTGATCACCGATTTGGAAATATCGGGAAAGCGTAGCATCGTCCTCGGACACGATGCGGTGTTTTTTATTCTTCCCATCCTCTTTGACAATGACCGCGTATTCGGTGTAGTAATCGATGGTGTAGTCATCGTTACCCGTACTCTGACGGCGCTTCTTTTCTTTGACGGTTTTATCGACCACCACGCCATCCCAGGTTTTACTTCTCTTTCGACCAAGCACCTGAAAAAGCGCGATCAAGAGAAAAAGTGCCGCGATGGCCGAGCCGATGATCAAAGCCTGAGGATTATCCATTTCGGAACTCGTCTCCCCGTAAATATAAAAACCGAGCAGCGCAGCGATGGCCAGAATCAGCGAAAACAGCACGGCCCAGCGATTCGTGTTTTTCAAGTATTTGGCAAAAGCGGGGTCATTGATCCGGCTTGAGTAACCGATGGGTCCCCTGCTCACTTCGGCCCCAAATTCGGGGTGAACAGGCGTTTCGGCTCCGCAGCTGCCACAGAAAAAGGCCTCATCAGAAAGCTGAGCTCCGCAGTTATTACAGTACATCGTTTTGGCTCCCTTTTTTGTTTAATTTTAGCTGACCGAAGCGCTTTTGTCCCAATAAATATCGAGACTGGCCGTGCTTTATTTTGCCCTTTTCATGGCATTAGAGGCAAGAATCCGTTAAAATCGAGTGAGCGCAGCCAGCAGGAGTCAATCGCCATCGTCTGACAATGCAATCTGCCATTTGGAGGGACCATGAGTATAGGTTACGCCTGCCTTGCAATCGCAGTGCCGGGCAGTGAGATGAAGACATGCACGCTCAAGAACGCCAGCGAAGAACGGCTCTTTGCACTGATCGCGCACAATCTGAGCGCCTTGGAAATTTTGATTGATTACAACATCCTCAACGGCATCAAGCTGTTTCGCATTTCTTCTGATCTCATTCCTTTTGGCTCGAGTGCTGCACGGGAACTGCCCTGGGACCTTCAATTCGCTGAGACATTGGCTAAAATTGGTCAAAAGATCCGTCGCGCGGGCATGCGTGTTTCTTTACATCCCGGACAATACACGGTCTTAAACGCGGTGGACGAGGGCGTAGCATCGCGTGCGGCCCTGGACTTGGATTATCACGCCAAAATCCTCACCTCCCTTGGATTGGACTGTTCTCACAAGCTGGTCCTGCATCTGGGGGGCGCATATGGTGACAAAACCGCTGCCCAAAACCGTTTTATCTCGCGTTTCAAAGACTTGAGCGATTCGGTCAAAGAACGTTTGATTCTTGAAAATGACGGTTCACTCTTCAATATACAAGATGTGCTGGAAACGGCTGCTGCTGCGAGGATTCCGGTCGTTTACGACAACCTCCATAATGCCACGAACCCCGCGGATCTCACACGCAGCGATGCGGATTGGATTGCAGCCGCCCGCTCCAGCTGGAGGCCTTCAGATGGTCGGCAGAAAATCCACTATTCTCAGCAGCATCCCCATAAATCTCGTGGGGCACATTCCGACACCATCGATTTGGCTGCCTTTTTGGAGTTTTACAAAAATTTAACGGATCCGGAGCTCGACATCATGCTGGAAGTCAAAGACAAAAATATATCCGCGCTTAAATGCCGGAACAGCCTGGCTGATGGAGGCATCAAGGCTCTGGAGCTTGAGTGGGCTCGCTATAAGTACAGTGTGCTGGAGAAATCGCCTAAAATTTATGGAGAGATTCGTCAATTACTGAAAGACAAAGACGCTTATCCTGCTCTGACCCTGTATGACATGCTCGCCAAAGCCGCCGCGTCACCCTTTGTGGCCGGTTACGCGCTTACTGCCGCCGAGCACGTCTGGGGCTACTTTAAAGATCAGGCCACGGCGGCTGAAAGACGTCGTTTTGATGAGGCATTAAGAAAGTTCAGTGAAAATGAAAATGCATTGCCTGCTCTCAAGCGCCTGCTTTTCCGTCTGGCTGAAAAATATCACCAGGCTTACCTCTTACAAAGTTATTATTTTTATCTCTGAAGAAATTTGGAGAATTTTATATACGCTGAACAGGCAGGAATGGTAAACAAAGGCTCTGTCCAATTTTGAAATTCTGGACAGAGCCTCAGTATTTTATTCAGGCTTAGGGGAAATCTAAGATTGTTATGAGATCAGCTGTGATTTTTCGACGTTTGATCCAAGCCTAAAAAACGAATCAGTTCTTCAGGTTCAAGGCGGTGAGACGAGCCTCTACCTTGAAAAAATACATGCTTTTCAATCAAGTGGATATGCAGATCCGACCATTTCATTGTCTCACCCGTCGCGACTCGGGTCACTGTGCTGATGCGCTTCGCGGCGCGTTTCGCGTCCTTGAAAGGACAACCCAACCAGCCCATCCACTCTTCGACTTCCACGGTGTAGCCACCTTTTTCTACCGGACTCCCGAGGCCTTTCATGCCCGCACGCGTCAAATCGCGCATGGTTTTGGCCAGTTTTACCGCGTCCACATCGAAACTTCGTAAAATTTCGCGATCTTCATCGATGATCTCCTCGAGCTGCCGTGTATCGTCACCGAGAAAACCGTCTAATATAAGCCGACCCGGCTGCATATCGCGTTTGATGTCCTTTTCTGCAGGATTCTCTTTCATTTTGGCCTCCTAGCTGAATTTGTCATAGAAAATGGCGTCATCTGTGAAGCCAATTTCATGCAAAGTATTTACGCACGCGTTCAGCATGCCCGGACTTCCGCAAAGGTAAGCTTCTTTAGCATCAGCATCTTTCACGTACTTGTTGACAACTTGAACGATGTTACCCTTTTCGCCTTCCCAGGCATCCTCTTCCGTGGCATTGGAAAGGGCAGGAATAAAATGAAAGTTGGGATACTCTGTTTCGATTTTTTTAAATTCGTCCAGATAGAAAAGATCGCGGCGTCTTTGAGCACCGAAAAAGAAATACATTTGATAATCCAATTGATGCTCAACGATGTCCATTACAAGCGAATAGATAGGGGCCATGCCGGAGCCGCCCGCGATCATAATCAGTGTTTTGACCTCTTCACCACCGCGCAAATAGAAATCCCCGTAAGGGCCTGACATGCGGACTTTGTCCCCTTCTTTCAAAGCTTTATGCACATAACCGGTGGCGATACCGTCGGGGACCAGACGAACCATCAAATCGATGTAATTATTCATTGAAGGCGGAGAAGCAATGGAATACGCACGAAAGACTTCTTCACTGATTTTGCCATAGGGTTTGGTGTAGAACTGCACAAATTGGCCGGCTTTGAAAGAAATCGTCTCATTCTCAGGCAGACGCATGTGCAGGTGTTTGATGTCGTGCGTAAGGTCGGTGATTTTTTCGACCGTCCCATTAAATTCTTTGATATTGAAAAGTTCGGGCGGGATGAAGAGAAAAAGGTCGTTTTTTACTTTGATTTGACAGGAAAGGCGGTATTGCTCAGCACGCTCTTTCGTGCTCAGGTACGGTTCCTCAGTGGGCAAAAGAGGCCCAGCCCCGGATTTTACCTGCACTTTACAAAGACCGCAGGTCGCCTTTCCGCCGCAAGCGGAGGGAATGAAAATTTTCTGAGAAGCCAGGGTGGACAGAAGCGACGATCCGCCTTCCACTTCCAAAACCTTCTCCCCATCGTTGATGTCAATTTTACACACTCCGTAGTTGTTGAGGAATTTCTCGGCGATTGAGATCACAACAGCCAAAACAACGGAGATCAGGGTGACACTACCCGTCGTTTGCATGATTTGAGTAAACATGTATAGTACCCCCTCCTATTGAATCGCAAATATTCCGGAAAATCCAACGAATGCCATGGCCATGATACCGGTGATGATAAAACTGATGGCGGCTCCACTGATGCCCGGCGGCAGCTTGGCCTTACCCATGCGCTCGCGGATGGCAGCCATCATGCAGATCGCCAGCCACCAGCCGATACCGCTGCCCAGCCCGAAGAGGAGGGATTGAATGAAGCTGTAGTTGCGGATGACCATGAACAGCGTGCTGCCGAGGATTGCGCAGTTGACCGTGATCAGGGGCAGGAAGATACCGAGCTTGGCATGGAGGTCGGGAATAAAGCGGTCAAAAAACATCTCCAATATTTGTACGAGGGCCGCAATGACCATGATGAAGATGATATTCCGCAGGTAATCGATCCCCAAGGGGACGATGACAAATTTGTAAATCAGCCAGTTGAGCGCATTGGTCAGCAGCATGACCAGGGTGACCGCTTTGCCAAGGCCGTCAGCAGTTTTATATTCACTTGAAACCGAAATGTACGAGCACATACCCAAAAAATTGGCGAAGATCATGTTACTCGTGACGATGGAAGCCAGAAAGATGATCAGTGGGCTGATGGGTGGATAATTCATTATTTTCTTCCCTCCTGTTGTGCGGCGTCACGTTTCACTTTCCGTGCGTTCAAGAACCAGATCATAGAGCCGATGATGAAAAACGCGGCGGGCGGCATCACCATGATGGTCCATTTTTCAAAGTTTTCAGGCATGATTGCGAAACCGAAGAGAGAGCCGAAGCCCAGCAGCTCCCGGATAAATGAAATCATCAATAAGACCATCGTATAACCCAGCCCCGAGAAAAGACCGTCCAGCAAGGATGGCAAAGGCGGATTTTTTTGTGCATAAGCCTCAGCGCGCCCCATCACGATGCAGTTTGTGATAATCAAGCCGACGTATGGGCCGAGCTGTTTGGAAACGTCCGGCAGGTAAGCCCTGATGACGATGTCAACAAAGATAACATAGGACGCGATCACCAGCGTCTGCACGATCATACGGATGCGGTGCGGTATCCAGTTACGCATAGCGGAAAGGGTAAACGAGGAGAGCATCGTGGCAAAAGTCACCCCCATGCCCATGACAAACGAATTGGACATGGCATTGGTGACGGCCAGACTTGAGCAAATCCCGAGTATCTGGCGCAAGACCTGGTTTTCAGCGAAAAGACTGCGTTTGATGATTGATGCGCTTTTCTCAACAGCCATATTACTTCACCTCCATCTGCGGAAGAATTTCGTCTTTGACCTGGTTGATGATTCGCAGAATGGCATTGGACGTCTGTGTCGCTCCGGAAATGGCGTCGATTTTCTGACTGCCGCCCTCTCCGTACTTTACCTGCTCGCCCTGAACAAGTTCAAGACCTCGAAATTGCTCGCGGAACCACTCTTCCATGATTCTTCCGCCTAAACCCGGGGTCTCGTTTTGCTCTGTGAAAACGATGCCTTGCAGTTGATTCATTTCAGGATTGACAGCTATCCAGCCGCGAATGGTGCCCCAGAGCCCCGACCCGGTAAAAGGGACAGCATAGCCTAGGGTTTG
>CAYNZF010000047.1:0-2465 GCA_964401615.1 uncultured Oscillospiraceae bacterium | reverse complement strand
CAATCTGACGCGGCCGGGCAATATTCGCCGGACGCTTCTTCGAATACATATCCGCCACTTTAATGTTGTAAAAATCCGCAACGGTCTTCTGTATGTTTTCGACGGAAATCTGACGATTCTGAACCGTGAGCAAATCTTTCAGCGCTTCCTGAATGTCCGCTGCTGTCTTGATGTGAATAAAATAGCATCTCGGACGTTTCATCGGCCTTCACCAAATCGTTGAAGCGTAGATTGATCTCTTCTGCCGTACCCTCATCATCCACGTTGAAAGCATTGAGAATGGATTTTTGTTCCTCCAACCTGGCATTGGCCGTAATTTTTGGTTTCATCAAGACATCGATCCCTGCTAAAAACAAGGTAAAGACCGCGCTGACGACTAATATGAAAATAATCGTGTAAGTATAACCGCGTTTCATCCTGTCACCTGCTCCTTTCCTTGCGAAGCTGTCGCAGATGTTTTCACCTCAGCCACGGCCTTATCCGCTTGCTGCTTTTTCTGTGAATTCTGTTTATATTCACGGATATTCCGCTCGATCAGTGGAACCAGTGCATTGGCAATCAGAATAGCAAACATGATTCCCTCATTAAAAAGCGAGAACCTGCGAATAACGACGGCAAAAGCCCCAATCATCAGCCCGTAGATCCATTTAGCTCCTTCCCCGCGGGGTGCGGATATCGGATCGGTCGCCATAAACACTGTGGCAAAAAGAAGTCCACCCGAGAGCAGCAGATACTGCGGAGGTGTAGGAGAAACGTCGGTCAAGAAAAAGATCGCGGAAAGAATCCCTGCTGAAGCGAAGGTTGAAAGTATAATTTTCCAAGATGCGGTTTTGGTCCAAATAAGATAAACCGCTGCCAGGAGAATGAGCAGCGCGGAGGTCTCGCCCATACTGCCTGAAATAAAACCAAAGAAGAGATCAGAAAGAGGAGTGAGTTCTCCGCCGGCCTTCATAGAGATCATAGGAGTGGCGTGTGTCAACAGGTCGACCCCACCCGAAAAACTTCCAAAACCTCCCGGAAGGCTCTTGAACGGCTCAGTCCAGTTGTATGTCAGATGCGTCGGAAAAGCGATATAGACAAAGCAGCGGGCGACCAGGGCCGGATTAAATATATTGTATCCAAATCCACCAAAAGCCGTCTTTCCAAAGACAATTCCGAATAGGATACCGATCGCGGCGATCCAAAGAGGCGTGGCCGGAGGCAAAGTCAAAGTATAAAGGGCACAACTGACGAAACAGGCTTCAGTAAGCTTGAACTTGTCCTTCTGTATTTGTTTCATTACAAATACTTCAGCCGCGGAACCCGCCAGCAGCACAACGGCCAGCATAATAATTACTCGCCAGCCAAAAAGATAAATAGCCATAAGAAAGAGTGGTATCAACGACAACAAGACCTTCGTCATCATCTTTTGGTGCATAAAGTGAGATTTAATCATAGCTTTACTTCATCCGGAGATTTACAGCTCCGCTCCTCTCATGAGGGCACTCACACTAAGCCGGCATTGCCCCCTCACGCCGATTTAAAACTGTACACCTAATTATCTTTGATGAGTCATATTTCTTGTACATATTGTCAGTGCAAGGCATATGATTCGTAAATTACGTGTACATTTTTTATAGTATAAGCTATGCAAATATAAAATAAAACCACAATTGTAATTTTTTTAAAATGATTTATAAAACAGGATCAACGGCAAAGGCGAACTGTGCGGCGGAGCTTCCAAGTCTCACATTGGATTTTGTGAGAAAGATATGACAAACGCAGTGGTTCGCTCAAGGCCTGCTTGCTGCTCGTTTTACAAGTCCTCGCAGGCGAACTGTGCGGCGGTAACTCCAACGAATCCAGTCAACTTGGAAAGATTCGGGAGTTACACGCAAAAAGACACCCCGACTCATATGAATCGAAGTGCCTCGTGGCTCCCCCTGTTGGACTCGAACCAACGACCCTGCGGTTAACAGCCGCATGCTCTACCAACTGAGCTAAGGAGGAATAAAAATCCGGCAGAGACCTATCTTCCCGGGCCGTCTCCAGCCAAGTATTGTCGGCACCAAAGAGCTTAACTACTGTGTTCGGTATGGGAACAGGTGTGGCCTCTTTGTTATATCCACCGGAATGGTTGAAGGTCTATAGAAAAGCCTTCAAAACCGCATTAGAAAGAAGATTCAAGATGAGAGTGGGAGAAGGTTTGTGAGATACTTCCAAAACTGTGCCTGGTTCAAAAACGTATGCTTTGAACCAAATAACCTGTGGTCAAGTTGTCGAGCTATTAGTACCGGTCTGCTTCATACATTACTGCACTTTCACTTCCGGCCTATCAACCTGGTAGTCTACCAGGGCTCTTACTCCATTAAGGAGGGGAAATCTCATCTTGAGGTTGGCTTCACACTTAGATGCTTTCAGCGTTTATCCTATCCAAACTTAGCTACCCAGCTGTGCCACTGGCGTGACAACTGGTACACCATAGG
>CAYNZF010000046.1:0-16491 GCA_964401615.1 uncultured Oscillospiraceae bacterium | reverse complement strand
CCTTCATCCTCAACAAAACCTACTTTGGCCGCTACTTCTACGCCGTTGGTGGCAACGAAGAAGCATCCCGCCTGTCTGGTATCAAAGTCAATTCCGTCAAGTTCATGATCTATGCCCTCTCCGGTTTCTTTGCCGGCCTCGCTGGTATCGTCATGCTCTCCCGTACCAACTCGGCCCAGCCGACTGCGGGCAAAGGCTTTGAATTCGACGTCATCACCTGCGTCGTCCTCGGTGGCGTCTCGGTCAGCGGCGGTTTCGGCAAGATCTCCAACGTCATCGCCGGTACCCTGATCATCGGCATCCTGACCAACGGCATGGTTCTGATGAATGTCAGCACCTACATGCAGATGGTCGTCAAAGGCATCGTTCTGATCCTGGCGGTTGGTTTTGACAGCCTGCAGAATAAAGGAAGTGCCAAGTCCTGATTTTATCGGTAAGTTTCATCATAAAATCACCACTCCAAAGGAGAAGTCGATATGAAATCAACCATGCTTCAACAAGAAATGACTGGACCACATACCATTCAAATCATAGAAGTCCCTGTGCCTGAACTAAAGGCCGGACAAGTTCTGGTCGCGATGAAAAGGGTAGGGATCTGCGGCAGCGACATACATGTCTTCCATGGCCAGCATCCTTACGTGACTTACCCCTTGACGCAAGGACATGAAGTATCCGGCGAAGTAGCAGCCGTGGGTGAAGGCGTCAGTGGATTGACTATCGGTCAAAAAGTGACCATTGAACCCCAGGTCACCTGCGGCCAGTGCCATCCCTGCCGTAACGGAAAATACAACCTTTGTGAAAATCTCAAAGTTATGGGTTTTCAAACGATTGGAGCAGCCAGCGAATATTTTGCCGTTGATGCTTCCAAAATAACTCCCTTGCCCGATGACTTGAGTTTTGAAGAAGGCGCTATGATTGAGCCCCTGGCTGTGGCGGTACATGCGGTCAAACGCGTCGGGGACGTATCAGGTAAAAAAATCGTTGTGCTCGGAGCCGGACCGATTGGAATCCTGCTGACTCAGACGCTGAAAGCCTTTGGAGCAGCTGAGGTGATGGTCACCGATGTTTCAGACCTGCGTCTGAATTTGGCCAAAGAATGTGGTGCGGACTATGTTTTCAATACCCGTGAGCATGATTTTGGCAAAGTCGTGGTGGATAGTTTTGGACCTGATAAGGCCGATGTCATTTTTGACTGCGCGGGAAACAACATCACCATGGGACAGGCGATTCAGAACGCCAGAAAAGGCAGCATCATTTTCCTGGTCGCCGTTTTTGCCGGTATGGCCACGGTCGATCTCGCCAAACTGAACGACTCCGAGATTGATTTGTACACTTCAATGATGTACCGCCATGATGACTATGTGGACGCCATCCGCATCGTCAATGAGGGTAAGGTAAATCTTAAGCCATTGATCAGCAAGCATTTTCCCATTACCCAATATCAAGAGGCTTACGAATTTATTGACCAGAACCGTGAAACCACAATGAAAGTAATCATCGACATTGATCGAAAATAATTGGAGGCAAACTATGGGAATTTTGGAAAAAATGAGACTGGATGGCAAAGCTGCTTTTGTCACCGGTGGTGCGCGAGGTATTGGCAAGTCAATCGCCACCGCTATCGCTGAAGCTGGCTGCAATGTGGCGATTGTAGACATGGACATCGCTGAAGCGCAGAAAACCGCGGATGAAATTGCTGAGCTGGGTGTAAAAACGATTGCAGTCAAAACGGATGTCACAGATGAGGCGGATGTCAACAAAATGATTGCCACCATCCTCGAGGCTTTCGGCAAGCTGGATGTAGCTTTCTGCAATGCGGGCATCTGCATCAATGCTCCGGCTGACGAAATGACCTATGCTCAATTCAAGAAAGTCATCGATGTGAACCTCAATGGTGTCTTTTTGACCTCACAGGCGGCAGCCAAGGTCATGCTCGAGCAAGGCCGCGGTTCAATCATCAACACGGCTTCGATGTCCGGTCATATCGTCAATGTTCCGCAACCGCAGTGTGCATATAATGCGTCAAAGGCGGGCGTAATCATGCTGACCAAGTCGATGGCCGTTGAATTCGCCAAGTCCGGTGTTCGTGTCAATTCAATCAGCCCGGGTTACATCGGCACCGATCTGGTGCTGGAGTCAGCTCTACTTAAACCGCTGATCGAAAAATGGAACGCCTTGTCACCTATCGGCCGCATGGGCCGTCCGGATGAACTTCAAGCCATAGCAGTCTACCTGGCCGGCGATGCCAGTGATTTCACGACAGGATCCGACTTTGTCATTGATGGAGCATTCACCTGTTTCTAAACCGATCTGAATCAAATGGTGTGAACGGAGATTGAATTAGATTGAAGATGAACATCGTGGACATAAAACAGAATAACTACGACCGGATTTACTTCTATTTGCGTGAGCAAAGGCAGGCTACAAAACAAGAAATATCATTGGATTTGAGTTTGAGTTTACCGACAGTCACCCAGAATTTATTGAAGCTGATCAGTCTTGGCCTCATCAGTCGCAAGAGGAAAGTAGTTAACAGAACGGGCGGCAGAAACCCTGTCGCCTATTCCTTTACTCCCGATGCCAAAATCTCAATCGGTCTTGATATCACTCGACACCATGTCAAAATCATTGCGATCGATCTCGATGGCACCATCATCAAGTACATTTACCGCCGCAAGGAATATTCCCGCAGTGATGATTACCTGAAAATGTTGGGCAATGAGGTTGAAAATATCATCACTACGGCCGATTTGGACCGGACTAAAATTCTCGGCGTAGGTATTTCAGTTCCCGGTCTTATCGATCGTGAGAAGGAGATCGTTGTCGACGGGAGGGTCATAGATAATACGGGCATGACCTGTGAAGAATTCTCCAGATACATTCCGTACAAAACCAAACTAATCCATGATTCTGCAGCCGCAGCCCTTTCTGAAATCATCCGTTCACCGGATATCCACAACGCATGCTACCTCAGCCTCTGCAATAGCATCGGCGGATCTGTTTTTGCCAACGATAAAGTGTTCGAGGGAGACGGCTTATATAACTGTGAATTTGGTCACCTCAACCTGATTCCCAACGGACGGCCATGTTATTGCGGTCAAAAAGGGTGCTTTGAACCTTATTGCAACACAGAAGCACTTTCTGTTCACAGTGAAGGCGACCTGTTCACTTTTTTTGATCAACTGGCCAATGGGAACAAAATGTTTATGAAGGTCTGGGATACCTATTTGGATCACCTGGCCATCTTGGTCACTGAGATACGGATGATGTTTGGGAGTTCCATCATCATTGGTGGTGATATCGGAACCTTCATTGACCGATACATGCCGGATTTACGGATCAAAGTTGATGCCAAAAGTCCATTTGGTGAAAAATCGGAGCAGTACCTGTACCCCTGTCGCAATAAACTGGAGGCCATTGCCACCGGTGCAGCCCTCCACTTTGTCCAAGATTTTTTTGACTCAGGGCTGTTTAACGGTGAAAACTCAAAAGAAGAAATCATTTGAAGGCTAGCGCGTTTTGCACATATGGCGATGCCCGCACAACGGAAACGTTGATTCTATGAAGGTGAAGGATTATGAATGCTGAACTAGAACAGAAAATTCAGATAATCAAAGACAGCCGCGACGATACCCCCATCATTTTTAAAGTGATTTTAAATAAAGAAATGGGTTTGACTGCCGAGGAGGAAATCCTCGATGTGATCTACATCAGACGAGTATATGCAGACAATGTCAAAAAGACCGACTTGTTTTCCAAAGCGATTTTAATTGTACTCACCAGCTATGGCGTTGTTGTAGTTGAAGAAGGACAGGATGATTACCAGCTCGAAGCAGGCGGATATCGCATTCGCCATATTCTGTATGATCAAATCAAATTCATTGATTTTGACACCTGTCTTCTGGTAGGCCGTTTGAAACTCGCGACAGGTTCGACCGGAGATTCCGATGTTCAAATCGCGTTCAACTCTTCCAGGTACTTTCAGGATGTTGCTAATGCGGTTACTACAATACGAGCTAAAATGATCGAACGTCAATTGAGAACTTAGAATAGAAATATTTAAGGAGAAGACCATGGAACGTGAACGCAATGTCATCCGTCAAGAGATCATTGAAGGCAAAACAGCGATTGGGATTGAGCTGGGTTCTTCAAGAATAAAAGCTGTTTTGATCGGAACCGATAATTTTCCGATTGCTTCCGGCAGCTTTGATTGGGAAAACAGTCAGATCAACGGAATCTGGACTTATGATTTGGATGATGTCTGGAAAGGGCTGCAGGCAAGTTACGGAGAGATGGCCAAGCGGGTTGAGACAGACTACGGTGTCAACCTCGAAAAGACAGGTGCCATAGGCATTTCCGCGATGATGCATGGTTATATCCCTTTTGACAAAGAAGATAATTTACTCGTGCCATTCCGCACCTGGCGAAACAACATCACCGGCCCGGCCTCGGAAGCCTTGACCAAATTGTTTGATTACCCCATCCCGCAGCGTTGGAGCGTGGCTCATCTTTACCAAGCGATTCTTAATGGTGAATCCCACGTTTCAGAAATCGCTTATATGACGACTTTAGCCGGATATGTTCACTGGAAGTTGACCGGACAAAGGGTTTTAGGGGTCGGAGAAGCCTCTGGCATGTTCCCGATCGATCTTGAAACCAAGAGTTTTAATGCTAAATTTGGAGACATGTTCGACGAGCTGATCAGAGAAAAAAAATTCGACTGGAAATTACTTGATATATTTCCGCAGGTGTTGATTTCCGGTGACCGCGCAGGTGAATTGACCGCCGAAGGCGCCCGGCTGCTCGATGGCACAGGCCGTTTACAAGCGGGAATTCCACTTTGCCCACCTGAAAGCGATGGCGGTACCGGAATGGTGGCGACCAACAGTGTGGCTGCGCGTACCGGCAATGTTTCCGCGGGAACCTCTGTGTTCGCGATGATTGTACTGGAGAAGGACCTAAGCAAGGCTTATCCGGAAATTGACCTGGTCACAACGCCCGATGGCAGACTGGTTGCCATGGTGCATTCCAATAATTGCACCTCCGACTACGACGCCTGGATCAATATCTTCGGTGAATTTACACAAGTACTGGGCTATGATGTCCCTAAGTCCAAGCTCTACGATACGCTCTTGAACATGGCACTGAAAGGTGACCCTGAATGCGGTGGCCTTTTAGCTTACGGCTATGTTTCAGGAGAACATATCACGCATTTCAGCGAAGGGCGTCCGCTTTTTGTCCGTTCAAATCAAAGTAATTTCAATCTGGCCAATTTTATGCGCGTGCTTTTGTTTACACCGTTTGGCGCCTTGCGTACCGGCTTGAACATCCTCTTTGAAAAAGAGGGGGTCGAAGTGGACGAAATCAGAGGTCATGGTGGTTTCTTCAAAACGCGTGGTGTTGGTCAAAAAATCATGGCCGCAGCCACCACCGTGCCGATTTCTGTTTTGGAAACCGCGGGCGAGGGCGGTGCCTGGGGCATTGCGCTCCTGGCAGCATATCTGATTAGACGGAGCGAGGGAGAATCCTTGGCGGATTTCCTTGATACAAAAGTATTCGCTGGTAAAATCGGCGCTCGTCTCGAACCCGATCCGGCAGACCTCGCAGGTTACAACGTATTCATGGAACGCTACACGGAAGGCTTGGCGATTGAACGCGCAGCCGTTGAACATTTAATCTGATGGAGGACTAAAAATGTTGGCAGCAGTATTCACAGGAAAGAATCAGCTTGAAGTTCAAGAGATGCCTGTGCGGGAGCCCGGTCCTGAAGAAATTGTGATCAAAGTCGCTGCCTGTGGCGTTTGCGGTACTGATTTACATATTTATCATGGTGACCAGGGCGCGGCTGATTGCCAAGCGGGAACAATTCTCGGCCATGAATTTGCCGGGACGATCACACAAGTCGGCAGCGCGGTCACTGCGTTAAAAGTAGGTGACCGCGTCAGCGTGGACCCGAACGATTATTGTGGCGCTTGCTATTACTGCCGTAACGGCCAAGCTCATTTTTGCGAAAACATGATTGGCATTGGAACGACGACCCATGGCGGTTTTGCCGAGTACTGCACCTTCCACGCCAAGCAAGCTTACAAATTGCCTGACGATCTGTCTTTGGAAATGGCGGCCATGGCTGAGCCGGTGGGATGCTGTCTACATGGCATTGACCTGAGCCGAATCAAGGCGGGAGACACAGTCTTGATCATCGGAGCAGGTACGATTGGCCTTATGATGCTGCAACTGGCCAAAATATCCGGTGCGGCACGAGTCGTGATGATTGAACCCATCGTGGAAAAACATAAAATTGCTTACGAACTTGGTGCGACACTCTGCATCAATCCGAAAGAAGTGGATCCCTTTGCAGCCATGGCTAAGCGAGGCTATCCTCCGGTCGATGTCAGTATTGAATGTGTGGGTTTGGGTGCGACTGTTGAAGAAGCGATCCGTTTGTGCGGAAAAGGCGGCACGGTCATGATGTTCGGCCTGACCCCGCCTGAATGTGAAATTTCGGTAAAACCCTTCGATGTATTTCGCCGTGAACTTCATCTGACATCCTCATTTATCAATCCATATACCGTGCAGCGTTCTCTCAACCTGATTGAGAGCGGCTCAATAAAAATCGAAGCGCTTTTAGGTGCCAGAGTACCGCTAAAAGACATTTCCCGGGTCTTTTCCGACCCTGTCTACCGTAAACTGGGTAAAATATTGATCACACCCTGATGGAGTAAGTCACATGATTCTAGCAATTGATCTTGGCACAACGGCCACTAAAGTCAGTCTTGTGTCAGAAGAAATGGTGGTGCTGGCGTCCAGCCAGTACCGTATCCAAACCCACACCGCATCGGGCGGTATCTCGGAGCAAGATTCCGAGGACTGGCTCTCTGCGGTGGATTTTTGTGTGGGTGAACTGCACCAAAAGTCCCCGGACTTTGGGAAATCAGTCGACGCGATCGCCGTTACCGGACACATGTTGGGCTGCCTGCCCGTCGACCGTGAGGGACGTGCTCTGGCACGGCATTTATTGCACGGAGATACCCGGTCACGGGATCAAGCGGAAGAAATTGACCAAATCCTCGGTCAAGGGTCGCTTTACCAATTGACCGGCAACCGCGCAGGTCCCTCGACACTGGCCAAAATGCTTTGGTTCAAGCAGGAGAGGCCGGAAATTTATGCACGTACTGACCATTTTCTACAATCCAAGGATTATGTTACCGGCTTTTTAAAAGGCTCATACGATACAACGGATTTGTCAGACGCATCACACGCCTGTTTAATTGATGTCCATAGTCTGGAGTATTTCGATGAGGTCTACCGGAGCCTGGGACTTGATTTGGCTAAGCTGCCCCGCTTACACCGTGGCACTGACCTGGTCGGCCGCTTGTGCCAAGAGGCGGCTGCGCGTCTGGGCCTGCCCGAAGGCATACCCATTGCCGCCGGGGCCGGAGATGGAGCCGGTTCCGCGATCGGAGCCGGTGCGGCTAAGGTGGGCGATCACTATTGCTGTTTAGGAACCACCGCCTGGACGGCCTGCATGGCGGAAAAGCCTGTGCTCGACCCGGCCATGCGCAATTTCAATATTGTCAGTGGTGATGGTCGCTCGGTTGGTTCCTTCGGAACGATTCAGAACGCAGGTCGAGCGATTGACTGGTCCATGGCAGCCTGTCAGGTTCCGAATTTAAAACAGTTCGATATCATGGCTGCTGCAGTGGAAGCGGGATCCGACGGCCTGGTCTTTTTGCCTTATTTAGCAGGGGAGCGCACCCCTCACTTTAACCCGGACGCTCGCGGCGTTTATTTCGGTTTGTCAAATGAACATCAGACAGGACATATGCTTCGCGCAGTGCTCGAAGGTGTATCGATGGCTTTGCGTGACACGGTTGACATGCATCGCGAAGACGGCCTGGAAATTAGTCATATGCAGCTGATCGGTGGTGGGGGCAAAAGTAATCTATGGCGTCAAATTTTGTCTGGGGTTCTGAATGTGCCGGTCAGCCGCCTGCAAAGTCCGAGTGAACATGCCACAACGGTAGGGGCTGCCATCCTGGCCGGAACCGCGATTGGCCTTTTTCCGGACCTGACGGCGGGCACCGCTCTGCTGAAACGGCTTGACACCGCTTTACCGGACCCGGAGATCGCTCTACGTTATGAAAAATTACATCTCATCTACCGCAAGCTCTACAGAGAACTGATTCCAATTTTTGATGACCTGGCTTCCTATAGGAAAGATTACGGTATTTAAAATTGCAGAGGATCAAGAACTGCACATGATCGAGTGAACCGCAGCAGAATGTCAAACAAAACGGAGAAGGGGTTGTAAGATGCTAGAAGCAGTCATTTTTGATATGGATGGAGTCATCGTTGATTCCGAAGCGGGATTTAACCGTTCAAAACAACAACTTCTTCAAGAGTTTGGGGTCGTGGTCGATGACAGTTATCATGATGCCTTCATCGGAACGACTTCAGAGCACACCTGGTCTACGCTAAAGCAGACGTTCAACTTACCCGGGACAGTCGAAGAATTGATTCAGAAGGCCAATACTCTTCGAGCAGCCATTACCGCTGCGGAAGGCTGTAAACCAATTGCCGGAGTTCTGGATTTGATACGGAACTTGCATAACAGTGGCCTAAAACTGGCAGTGGCTTCATCATCACCTTTGGCTGATATACATGAAATAGTCACTTTTTTCGAGGTTGATGATTGTTTCCAGACCTTTGTCAGTGCGACGCAATGCGCGCGTTCCAAACCATTTCCCGACGTATTTCTGGCGGCTGCTGAGCAACTGGGCGTCTTCACGGATCGCTGCCTGGTCATCGAAGACTCGCGTAACGGTCTCTTGGCGGCCAAAGCAGCGGGGATGGTCTGTATTGCTTTTGCCAACCCTGACTATGTCCGCCAGGACCAAAAAGAAGCCGATCGAATCGTCGAAGACTTTTCGCAGTTGACGATTGAGGAATGCCACCAACTTCTCCTATAAAAGATTATTTTGTTTAAATTATCACAAGTACTGAAAGGGAATTGCACAAAAATGACGACTCGAATCAACACGAACCTGATAGCAAAAAGGCAGCTTTCCTCCGGCGAGTGGATACCCGGCATCGGCATGGGGACTTTCAGTTCTGATAATTACGGTCCTGACATCGTTGCTGAAGCGGTGGCAGATGCCATCCGCACCGGCTACCGATTGTTTGACTGCGCTGCGGTTTATGGGAACGAGGCTCAGCTTGGTGAGGTTTTCGCCGCAGCCATCGCTGCTGGTGAGGTCAAACGCTCTGAGCTCTTTATTACGTCCAAGGTATGGAATAACAATCACGGCACAGGTAATGTGATGCGCGCGTGTGTTCAATCACTAAATGACTTACAGCTGGAACAGCTTGATATTTATTTTGTCCACTGGCCTTTTCCCAATTACCATGCACCGGGCTGCTCCATTGACGCCCGTAACCCGGACTCCAAGCCTTTTTCCGTCGACCGTTTCATGCGCACCTGGCGTCAAATGGAAGAACTGGTGGACAAAGGGCTTGCACGCTACATCGGCATGTCCAATATGACCATACCCAAGCTGGAGGCGGTCCTGCCCCTTTGCCGCATTCAGCCTGCGGCGCTTGAAATGGAACTTCACCCCAGTTTTCAGCAAGAAGAACTGTTTCAGTTTTGCCTTGAGCATGCAATATTGCCTATTGGTTTTTCACCTCTCGGATCGCCCAAACGACCGGCCCGGGACACCACCGCGGACGATGTGGTGGACATCGAAATTCCGGAATTGCTTCATATTGCTCAGGCCCACTCTGTCCATCCTGCCCTGGTCTGCCTTAAATGGGCCGTACAGCGTGGACAGCTGCCGATTCCCTTTACGGTCCGAAAAGAAAATTATGTGAAAAACCTGCAAGCCGTCGTGGAAGATCCGCTCAGTGAGGCCGAAATGGCGACGATTGCGAGATTGGATCGAAATTGCCGCCTGATCAAGGGGCATGTCTTTCTTTGGGAAGCGGCCAAAGGATGGGAAGACCTCTGGGATTTGGATGGGACGATCAGCTGGGAAAGGTAGTATTATGGTATTTCCGTGCTGCTAAAATCCAGGAGATCACATTTAATGCAACCATTGCATAATAAAGCTCAAGTGTCAAAAACAGTATTCATACATGCAAAAGGAGAACAATATCATGAGCCAGATTCCAGAAAAAATGTTAGCCGCATACCTGCCGGGGAACAGCACGGTTGAGTTCAAGGAAGTTGCAATTCCGGAGCCCGGTCATGGTCAAGTCCTGATCAAGACCAAGGCTTCGACCATTTGCGGCAGCGACATCCGCGCCATTTACCGCGAGCATCTCGGTAAAGGGCCGGAGGGCTATCAAAACAAGATCGCAGGTCACGAACCTGCCGGCCAAGTGGTCAAATGCGGACCCGGCATGCGTCGATTTAAAGAAGGTGACCGTGTCATTGTCTACCACATCAGCGGCTGCGGTATGTGTATGGATTGCCGTCAAGGCTACATGATCAGCTGCACCAGTCCAATGCGCGCCGCTTATGGCTGGCAGCGCGATGGCGGCATGGCGCCCTATATCCTTGCTGACGAAAAGGATCTCGTACCCTTACCCGATTCACTTACCTACACCGATGGTGCTCAAGTTGCCTGCGGCTTTGGTACCGTGTATGAGGCATTGGAAAAAATCGGTATTTCCGGCAACGATGCTGTTCTTGTGGTCGGTCTCGGTCCGGTCGGATTGGCTACGTTAATGCTGGCAAAAGCAATGGGTGCTGAAACGTTGGTCGGTGTCGATGTCGATCCGGACAGATGCCAGATTGCCCTGGATAAAAATTTGGCAGACGCCGTCTTTGTTTCCGGCCCCGATACCCTGCAAGAAGTTTTGGCCTTGACCGGCGGCCAGGGTTTCGAACGTGCCATCGATTGCTCCGGACATACTTCCGGCCGCCAGCTGGCCATTCGCGCCACCCGCAAGTGGGGCCGCGTCGCCTTAGTGGGTGAGGGCGGCACTCTGGAGTTCAACCCCAGCCCGGATATGCTGCACGACCAGAAAACGATATATGGATCCTGGGTGACCAGTATCTGGCGCATGGAAGAACTTGTGTCCAGACTGGTGCGTTGGGGCATTCACCCTGAAGATCTCGTCACGCATCGCTTTGCCGTCGAGGACGCCGACAAAGCCTACTCACTTATGGCCAGCGGTAAATGCGGAAAAGTCGCTGTAGTGTACGACGAAGAAATCAAGTAAAACTTAGCCCCAATCGAACAAACTACTATTGTATTAACACACGCTCGGATTCAGATCAGTCTCAATCCGGGCGTTTTTTCGCCTCTGTCAAACGCTCGCATTCTCTGCAATCATGACGGCTTTCTGAAAATTTTCAGCTGTTTTGGCAAACTGTGTCTCGTACAGTTCGGTGTAAACCCCTCCATTGTTGATTAAGTCAGCATGTTTTCCACGTTCGACGATTTGACCGTCTTTGACGACCAAAATCTCATCAGCCGCCAATACGGTGGAAAGACGATGCGCGATAACAATGCTTGTGCGCGACGCCATCAGAGGTTCGATGGCCTCCTGGATCGAATTTTCGGATATGGAATCCAAAGAAGAAGTCGCTTCATCAAAAATCAGAACGGCCGGATTTTTTAGCAAAACTCGTGCGATTGAAAGGCGCTGCTTTTCTCCACCGGATAGCTTTAGCCCACGATTACCAACAATTGTGTTATAGGCGAGCGCCTGACGTTCAATAAAGTCATGAATATTCGCTTTCCGGCACGCCGATATCAATTCTTCCTGCGTAGCATCGGCTTTGGCATAAAGCAGGTTTTCCTGAATCGTCCCATTGAACAGATAGGTATCTTGCGTCACGATTCCAACATTTTTTCTTAAATAGGCAAGATCAAGTTTTCGCACGTCGATCCCGTCAAAATTGACACGGCCCTCAGTCACATCATATAGACGCGGAATCAGATTGATAATTGTGCTTTTGCCTGCTCCGGAAGGTCCGACGATTGCGACGCTTTTGCCGCTCGCTACAGAAAAACTGATGTCTTTAAGAATCGTTCTCGAAGCCTCATAGGCAAAACTCACCTTTTCAAACGCAATGTTTCCTGCAGCATGATCCGGACGGATCGCGTCAGGGGCGCTGACGATTTCCACGGGCATGTCGAAATAGTCAAATATTCTGGTGAACAAGGCCATGGAACGAATCCAATCGACCTGAATGCTCATGAGTGAATTGACCGGCGAATACATTTTCCCCAGCAGAACCACGAGCACCGTAATGTCCCCCACGCTCAGGTTCGCGTCATAACGCATCATCAAGATTCCGCCGACGAGATAGATGAGCATCGGACCAATACTTGAAAAAGTGCTGAGAACCACACGAAACCAGCGCCCCGCCATTTTTTCGCGGATGTTCAGGCGGATCATTCTCCGGTTCACAGATTCGTATCGGCTGAACTCTTGCTCTTCTTTGCCATAAAGCTTCACAAGCATTTGTCCACTTACTGAGAGTGTTTCATTAAGAATCCCGTTGATTTCATCATTGCAGGCCTGCGACTCTCGCGTTAAAGTCCAGCGCGTTTTACCCACCTTCTTGCTTGGCAAAGTGAACAGAGGCACAAGAATAATACCCATTGTCGCCAGTATCCAGTTTCGATTAAACATAGCCGCCATTGCGACAGACAAGGTCAAGATATTTGACAGAATGCTGGAAAGGGTGCCTGTGATTATTTGTTGAACCCCTGAAATATCACTGGTCATCCTGGTGATGATGTCGCCTTGATTATTTGAAGTGAAAAAGCGGTGAGACATCGCTTGCAAGTGCTTAAACATACTGTTTCTCATATCAAAGGTGATATGTTGAGCGATCCAGGTGTTCAGATAGCTCTCAAGCACACCAATCAGATTGGCGCCGAGTGTGACAGCCAGTGAAAGTGCAATCAGCCAGACAAGTGTTTCCAGGTTTTGTCCGATCAAGCCTTCATCAATGATTCTGCCTGTCAGAATCGCGGGCAAAAGATTCAATACCGAAGAGAGCAAAATAGCCACAAGAACGAGCATAAGCTCTTTCCAGTAGGGTTTCAGATAGCTGCCGATGCGCCGCAGCAAAGCAGCTGTGATTTTGGGACGGTTTTCTTTTTCTTCGTCAGAGAGAAAACCACGGCTTCTGAAATTCGTGCCAAAGCCTTGTCGATTTTCCATCAATTCAACCTTTCGTGCCTGGAAGCTGTTTCTTCCAAATCCGATGACTGAGCGAGCTGTTCAAGTCCATCAGCGAGTTTATTGGAGAGTTGAAAGAGCTGGCTTGATTCGGCTTCTGTTAGAATACTTCTTATCGTGAGGTTCATTTTTTCTCTTTCCAAGCGCATCAATTTTAGCTGCTCATCACCCTTTGCTTGCAGCTGTACCAGAAATGAACGTTGATCACGCGGGTCGCGCACGCGCGACAGCATTTCCTCCGATTCCAAATTCAAAAGTCGTTCATTGAGCGACGAAGGGCGGAGGTCTAAAAGATCCGCCAACTGACGCGTGGAGATTCCTTTATTTTCCTGCACAATACTTAATATTCTATATATGCCACGTCCGACATGCGGCCTGCTCGTTGGGCGACGTCTGAGTAAACGCATCACCCGGTCGAGCGAAGCAAGTAATTCATCCGGCTTGTTTTCGATTTTCATGATCAATGATTCTCCTCATTAGAACAGGTACCTGTTAAATTATTCATAATATACAACAGGTACCTGCAAAAGTAAAGAAAATAATATGCAGGGCTTGGCGGATCGCAATATTTGGCACGGAGTAAGTGAATATTTTGCGATATAATCGAATTAAGAATTAAAAGCATTTGTACAGAACAATCAGCAGCTAATCTGCGTGAACAGGGGAGCATGATCAAAGGACATAAACGGTCCAAAAGAGAGGTGAGGCGATTGAAAAAACAACATGTCTTTAAAAGCTTGAGCTGCCTTGCACTGCTTATTGGCCTGAGCGTGATTCTCTCTGCATGTACACTTGCACCCAAGCCTTCAAATGATGAGATCAAGCAAGCGATCGTGATCTCCAATGCGGCTGAGGTCAAGCCTCTGGAGCTCGATTACAACGACATGGAGGTTCCTCAGCGCGGGTATGGCAAAGCCAAGGCCGTCCTATGGATCCCGGATAAAAGTATCCAGCGAAATTATTCAATTGCCTGGGATGCTGAAACCAAGCAGTTTTATGTGCTGGATTATATTGCGCTGGAGCGAAATGAAGATAAGAGCTATTATGGGAAAGAAACTGAGTGGGACTGAAACGAAACCTGATTGAACCGAGGAGCGTAAGCGATAATGCCGATGTCGTAGAGACTTTGATCCTTTGAAACTAATGCCGTCATATATAACCTACATGCCGTTGCTCCATTCATAACAGAGTTTTCGTAATCCACAATCTTCCGTTTGGTCAATGTTACTCAATCTGAATTTTTTGCTGCACTTCAATCCGTCTTTCTCATAGGGAGCATTGTAACTAAAAGCGAAATCAAAACAAGAGAGCCCCCGAAAATCGTATTAACTGTAATCTCCTCAGACAAAATGATAACTGAAGATAGTACAGTCACAACAGGTTCCAATATCGATACAAGAGATGCTGTAGAAGGCCCCGTTTTTTCTAATCCGGTAAATAATGACCATAGGGCCAGTACCGTTGAAATCATTGCAATCATCGCCACTGCAATAAATCCATTGAATTCCGCTGGCGGAGTAAAGCCCATAAACAAGTTCATTGCGCCATATGCTACCGCTGCTCCGAATGTAATGAATGCAGAAGACTGAATACCCATACCTTCCTTGACGACTTTTGAGCTAATTAATATATGTACTGAATATAATAAAGCCGCTAAAACCGACAAAACAATTCCAAAAAGCTTGAATTGAAATTCTGCGCCGATGATAATAAAAGCACCAACCATAGCAAGACCAAGAGCGCTCACTTTTTGAATCGTGATTTTTTCCTTAAAAAAGGTAGCTGAACCCACCATCACCAAGGCCAGGTATGTATAAAACAACAGTGATACGATACCCGCAGAAGCATGATTCAATGCAGTAAAATAGCAGAGCGAATGACCAACATAACCGACGGCCCCGAGAAGAAAAAATATGAGCATGTCTCTTTTTGATGGAAGCGGAAGTTTTTTTAAAAAAATCAACAAGAACAGAAAGGCCGCCGCTACCGAAAATCTAAGAAAGAGTAGAGTGTATGTACTTGTCCCTGCCGAATATGCAAGCTTTGCAAAGATTGGCAAAAGTCCAAAGGATGCGGCTGACAGCGCAACAAGCAGAACTCCAACTATATTTTTTGAACTTTTCAATATATCCAACTCCTGTAATTAATTCAAAATTTGTCTTTATATTGTCACAATATGGACCTTGTTGCCGTGTTCTTCGATAATGGCGATTAGATCTTTGCTGCTAAGCCAGACGGTAGCAGTATTGTCATTCGGATGACAGCCAATAAGAGACTCGCCCTCCAGAAAACTTTCATCCAGATAAAAGCTAACTTTCCGCTCATCGTCATTCAGAATGCCTAAGGGCGTAACAGATCCCGGCGTAAGTTGCAAAATGGTAAGAAGATCCTCTGCGGATGCTAATGTCAGCGGCCTCGTATTATTTGACTTTCTGAAAGCCTTCAAGTCGATCCGTTTATCGCCTCGGACTGTAATTAGATAATACTGACGTTTTTTATCATCACGGACAAACACGTTTTTGGCATCTGCCTCCGGATATGGCAGATCAACATCAGAAAGCTCCGCCATGTTGAACACGGCTTTGTGTTCGGTGACTTCGAATCGGATTCCCTTTGAGTTGAGGAACGCATATACGTCCTGTTTATTCATTTCGCTTACCACCAAATTATGATTTCCGGGCTTAATTATACACTCCAGGCCTAAAAATTATTCCACATATAGACGACCGGATGGTCCCGGCTGCTAAATCTACCGAGTTGAATTCAACTTACCCTGCAAGCGGCAAATCCTTTGATGAACTGAATAGCCTGGGCGAATTCGCCGATACCCTGTTCTACATGCATTCCATCACGGATGATGAGCAATTCGCTGTCTTCCTCGGGATGATGTATGATCTCTATGGAACAGGCTCACACTTCTATCAAGATCTCGGAAGACTGATGAAGTCTAATGAATGAGTATAGTGTCCAAGATCGGATGTGGTTATTAGCTCAGAGAATTCTCAGCTAGTGCTTTTACAGCAGTGATAACCATCACCCACGTAATGTCAGCTGCATAGAAATATTTCTTTTGGTATTTTTGCCAGAGATCAGTCATTGTCTCGTTTCCCATTATGAAATCAATAGTATTCATAACTCCCGCCGCCATCTGTTCGGTAGTACCGCGTTTTTCAGCTGTCTTATTCCTGACTTCAGGAGATAAAGAGGGCAAAACGCGCTATAACCCTTGAAATCAGCGGGTTACAGCGCTGAAGAAATGTCCTGCTATTTCAGGTTTGTAGACAAGTC
>CAYNZF010000045.1:10556-17163 GCA_964401615.1 uncultured Oscillospiraceae bacterium | reverse complement strand
ACAGCCCATGAATGACTTGATTCAGATGGACGTGGCGATCAACAGCGGTAATTCCGGTGGCGCCCTGCTGAATACACGCGGAGAACTCATCGGTATCAATGTGGCCAAGACTGACGGCTCTAATGTCGAAGGGATTGCTTTTGCCATACCAGCTGATGCGGCTTTTGCTGCCGTCACGGATATTTTGAACGGTAATTCGACCTTGCGCCCGATGATCGGGATCCTCGGAACGACGGTCACAGAGGCGATGAAGACCCAATACGATGTGCCCGACGGTGTCTGGGTACAGGAAGCTCCCGGTGGCGGTCCTGCTGACAAGGCCGGCTTGCAAGCCCAGGATGTGATCACCGCGATCAACGGAACTCCGATTGCGTCGATTACAGAACTCAACGCGGAAAAAGACAAACACAAAGTGGGTGATGAGTTGACCTTGACGGTTTACAGAGCGGGCCAAGAAATCACTTTGAAATTGATCCTAGGCAGCAGCAGCTATTAAACGGCTTGCACTCACGAATGGTTAAATAAATGGCTGAGATTCTGCAGCGGATCTCAGCCATTTTCTCAGTGTTCATTCAGTTAAGCAAGTCACGAACAGCGCAGTGATGAAGCGCGGTCCAGGGTTTAAATCAAGGTTTCACTACAGCAAAGCTTATAGATTTCGACTGCATCTGGCTCGTAAACCTTGATGTAGTTACCCGTATAACCTTCCTTATTGTACTTGACATTAGCAGCCAAAATGGGGATGTCTTCTTCCTTACAGCCTAATTCGGCAAAAGTTAAAGGCAGCTCGACCGAGTGGAAAAACTCCTGCAGGGCAGCGATGCCTTTCAAAGCCAAAGCTTCTAAGTCACGGAAATCACCTGTGATGCCAAAGACCTCACGTGCGAACCTGGCGATCTTGTGCGGATTTTGTTTAGCCGCGTAGCGCAGCCAGTTAGGGAAGACCACGGCCAGACCGGCTCCGTGAGCTACATCGTAAACATAGCTCAGTTCATGTTCAAGTTGATGAGAGGACCAATCCTGCTTTTCGATCCCAACACCCAGTATATCGTTGTGCGCCACCATAGAAGCCCACATGACGGTCGATCTGGCGTCATAGTTGTTCGGGTCCTTGTAAATGACCTTGGCCGCTTTAATGACTTCCCTCAGCAGAGCTTCCGACCACGCATTGACGAGATCATTGCCTTCCGTGTCGTTGAAGTAGCGCTCCATGGTGTGTGCCATCATGTCCGCAATCCCGTTGAAAGTCTGGTTTTTGGGCAAAGTCATGCTTAGTTCCGGATTAAGAAAAGCGATGGCCGGTCTGATCAAATCACTGGTCAAGCCGCGCTTGACCCCTTGCTCGGGGAAATTGATGACAGAAGAGGGTGAACCTTCACTGCCCGTGGCGGGGAAAGTCATGACCGTCGCGACGGGGATGGCTTCGGTAAGTTCCGCACCTTCGCAATAGATCTCATAGAGGCTGTGCTTGCTCGGAGCGAGCACCGCGATGGCTTTCGCCGAGTCGAGTGCCGAACCTCCTCCCAGAGCCAAAATGAAGTCGACCTTCTCAGCACGGCAAAGTGCTGCGCCTTCTTCGGCTAAAGCAGCACGAGGATTGGGCACCGCACCACCTTGTTCAACAAACAAAATATTCTCTTCACTTAGCTGTTTTTTCGCGCTGTCCAAAAGTCCGGAACGAACGACTGAACCCTGGCCGTAATGGATGAGGACTTTAGTGGCTCCGGCCTTTTTTAGTGCTGAGCCGATTTTATTTTCGACACCGCGTCCAAAATAAAAATGAGTAGGACTGCAAAATTCAAAATCGTACATTTATACCTCCACGATTAACATGATTAGACCAAAAAGGTCTCACCAGGGGTTTATTAACTAAACCCATTATAACTTAAAAAACATAATCTGTTTGTTATAATAGCTTCATGTTTAAAACGCTGTGGCCTTATTTGCGCGGGTACAAAAAAGAGCTGATTTTGGGACCGCTGTTTAAGTTGAGCGAAGCCGTGATTGAAACGCTTTTGCCCTTCTTGATCGCGCGTCTCATCGACCTCGGCATCAACGCCGGAAATCGCAGCTTTATCATCAATCAGACACTCTGGATGCTTTTGCTGGTGGTTTTCGCGGTGATATTCGCTTTTTCCTGCCAATACATGTCTTCGGTCTGCTCGCAGGGCTTCGGGACCAACCTTAGAACGGCCATTGTCAAGAAAATCAGTCATGCTTCGCAGGAAGACACGCAGCACTTCGGTCAATCCTCACTCTTGGTGCGCTCGACGCTCGACATCAACCAGCTGCAGCTGGCAATTGCCATGACCATTCGTCTGGTGTCCAGGGCTCCTTTTCTTACGGTCGGCAGCTTGATCATGGGCTTGATCATCAACACCCGCCTGGCCCTGCTGATGCTGGCGGCCATCCCGGTCGCCGCCTATGCGCTGTGGCTCATCATGCAGGCGACTGTGCGGGTTTACCGGGTCGTGCAGCTTCGCCTGGATAAAGTGACCGGCTTGATCCGGGACAATTTGTCAGGCAGTAAAGTCATTCGCGCTTTTGCCAGGGAAGGGCATGAACGGCGGTTTTTCGCTGCTAAAAATCTCGATCTGACCAGAGAGAGCATTCGTTCCGGTAAGATTGCCGCACTGATGAACCCGGTCACCTCGCTGATTTTTAATGGGGTCATCGTTCTGGTGCTCTGGCGGGGCGGCCTTTTGGTCAATGTGGGTCAGCTGACGCAAGGTGAGGTCTTTGCCTTCATCGGTTATCAAACCCAGTTGGTCAACGCCATGATGGTCGTGGCTATGCTCTTCATGCAATTCCCCAAAGCTTTTACCGCGGGCAAAAGAGTGGCCGAGGTGCTGGCCTATGAAGCGGAGGAGCCGCAGGCCGTCGTCGCAGATCCGTTTGAAACGAGTGAAGCGCTGCTGGACGTGAAAGATCTTGCTTTTACTTATCCCGGCAGTCATGTCAGCGCGCTTGAAGGGATCAGCTTCAGTCTGAAAAAAGGCGAGACACTGGGGGTGATTGGCGCGACAGGATCCGGAAAATCGACTTTGGCGGCTTTGCTATTACATTTTTTCAGAAGTGACCGTGGTGAGCTGCATTTCGACGGGCGCGATATTGAGAGCCTGGACGAACATGAGCTGCGTCAACGCATTGCGTATGTGCCCCAAAAGGCCTCGCTCCTGGCGGGTACGATCCGCAGCAATCTGCTTCTGGGTCAGGCGGCGAGGAGCGGGAACTATTCTGACGAACGCCTGTGGGCTGCCCTGCGGCTCGCGCAGGCCGAGGACTTCGTGGCCGAAAAAGAAGGCGGCCTGGACGCGGTGGTGGAGCGGGGCGGGGTCAATTTCTCCGGCGGCCAAAAACAGCGGTTGAGTCTGGCCAGGGGGGTTTTGCATGACTTTGACTTATTGATTTTGGATGACGCGACCTCCGGACTGGACTACCTGACGGATTATAAGTTCAGAAAAGCTCTGGCTCCGCTCGTTAAAGAAAAAGCGGTGGTCTTTATTTCTCAGCGTGTGCATGTCGTAAAAAACGCGGCGCGCATTCTGGTTTTAGACGATGGCAAACAAATGGCTTTAGGCACGCACCGGGAGCTGCTGAAAACCAGCGAACTGTACCGCGAAATTGCTTCATCGCAGTTGGAAAGGGAGGTGCAAAATGGCGCAGATCTTTAATTCCATTACGCCCCCCTCGAGCAAGCAAGAAACTGCGGACAGCCGGAAAGACCGCCTCAAGGCCCAATATGACAGTAAAAGCTCTGCCAAACGCCTCTGGTCCGAGCTGAAAAAAATGCCCTGGCGGCTGATCCTGGTCGCGGGATCCGGTCTCCTGTCTTCGTTGACTTATCTCTTTATTCCCACCGTCCTGGGTAAGGCCATCGATCAAATGGGCGGCAGCGGGCAGGTGCAATGGACCCTGCTCTGGCCGCTCATCGGGCTCGGCGGCTTGCTCTTCCTGCTCAGTTCCTTCTTTCAGTGGCTGATGCAGGCACAAACCCAGAACATTACCGGGAGACTGGCTCAGCGCCTGCGCGACCGCGGTTTCGACAAGCTCAGCCGCCTGCCGCTCGAAATTTTGGACAGCCATCCGCACGGCGACTTGATTTCTCGTTTGACCGCTGATCTGGAGGCCGTCGCCGAGGGTATCGCTCAGCTGCTGAATCAGGTCTTTTACGGCCTGCCTTTACTGATCGGGTCTTTTATCATGCTGATCTCGATCAGCCTCCCGGTCAGCCTGGTGGTGTTCGCCATCACACCTCTGTGTTTCTGGCTCACTTCAGTTATCGCGAAGCTCTCCTACAACTATTTCCGCGATCAGGCGGGTGATCTGGGCCAGGTCAACGCCCATATTGAAGAGAGTCTGGACAATCAGGCCATCATCCAGGCCTTTAACGCGGAAAACGAACGGGACGAGATCTTTGACGAGCTGAATCAAGCGCTTTACCAAAGCGGGCAAAAGGCTCAGCTTTACAGCTCGCTGTCCAACCCGGGCATCCGTTTTCTGAACAACGTGGCCTATGTCCTGGTGGCGGGTCTGGCGGCTTTTCTCGCAGTAGGAGGGGCTCTGAGTGTCGGACAGGTCACCGCGCTTTTGAACTATGCCCTGCAATTTGCCAAGCCGATCAACGAAATCTCCGCGGTGTTTACGCAGCTGCAGAACTCCTTCGCCGGGGCAGCACGTGTTTTTGCCCTCTTTGACGCTGAAGAGGTCGAATCGGATGAAGATGCTTTGGACCTGCAATTGACTGAAGGTCAGGTGAGTTTTGAAGAAATCGATTTTTCCTATCGCAAGGAGCAGAAACTGATCGAAAATTTGAACTTGCATGTGCCCGCGGACGCGATGGTCGCCATTGTGGGACCTACAGGAGCCGGAAAAACGACCCTGGTCAACGTGCTGATGCGTTTTTACGAGCTGGATGCCGGCCGCATTTTGATTGACGGGCAGGATATCACTAAAGTAAAGCGGGCTTCCTTGCGGCGCAGTATCGGTATGGTGCTGCAGGACAGCTGGATATTTTCCGGTACCGTGCACCAGAACATCGCCTACGGAAGGCCGGATGCGAGTCGTGACGAAGTCGTCGAGGCGGCCCAAAAGGCCATGGCGCACGGCTTTATCCGCCGACTGCCGGAAGGCTACGACACCTTGCTGCAAGCGAATGGGGAAGCCTTGTCGGTCGGCCAGCGCCAGCTTCTCACCATCGCGCGGACCTTGCTCATCGCACCCCAGCTGCTCATTCTCGATGAAGCCACCTCGGCCATCGATACACGTACCGAACTGCTCGTTCAAAAAGCTTTTTTACAAATCATGCAGGGCCGCACCAGCTTCATCATCGCGCATCGCCTGTCTACAATTCGTGAGGCTTCACAGATCCTGGTCATGGATAAAGGTTCCGTCATCGAGCAGGGCACACATGAAGAGCTCCTCGCAGCCCGGGGTTTCTACGCGGAACTCTATGAAAGCCAGTATCGTTTGATTGCGGAATGAAGCACAAGCTCTCTGTACCGCTATAAAAAAGCTCTGATCGCTCAGAGCTTTTGGTTGTTATTTCGGGACTTTGTAGCTGTCCTTCAGTGTCACGGTGCGGTTGAAGACCAATGAGTCGGGGCGGCTGTGCACCCTGTCCAGGGTGAAGTAGCCCATGCGCATGAACTGGAAGGCCTGTCCGATCCGGGCAGCAGCCAATGAAGCCTCGAGCTTCGCGTCAGTCAGAATATCCAGGGAATCTTTGTTGATGGTTTCCAGATAGCTGTCTTCAGTGGCATCCGGGTCTTCCACCGTGAAGAGTCTGTCGTAGAGGCGCAGTTCGGCATTGATGGCCGTCGCCTGATCGACAAAATGGATGGTGCCCTTGATTTTTCGTCCGTCAGTGACATTGCCCCCGCGGCTGGCCGGATCGTACTCAGCCAGAACTTCGACGACTTTGCCGTTCTCATCCTTGACACAGCCCGTGCATTTGATGACATAAGCATGCTTGAGACGCACTTCGTTGCCCGGGAAGAGTCGGAAATACTTGCGGGCCGGTTCTTCCATGAAATCTTCTTCCTCGATCCAGAGATGCTGTGAAAAAGTGATTTCTCGCGTCCCGTCCTCAGGGCGCTCCGGATTATTTTCGGCGATGAAGGTCTCGCTTTGACCCTCGGGGTAATTCGTCAGCGTCAGTTTGATGGGACGAGTGACCGCCATGACACGAGGAGCAGAACGGTTCAAATCTTCACGCAGGCAAAACTCTAAAAACGCCTGGTCGACCGTATTGGTCACCTTGGACACGCCCACACGGGTAATGAAATTGCGGATGGAGAGCGGGGTGTAGCCACGGCGCCTCAGCCCTGAAAGCGTCGGCAGGCGTGGGTCATCCCAGCCGTCCACCAGATTTTCTTCCACCAGATAACGCAGCTTTCTTTTGCTCATAACTGTATAGTTGAGGCCCAGACGAGAAAATTCGATCTGGCGCGGTTTGGAGGGCAGGGTGACGTGATTGACCACCCAATCGTAGAGCGGGCGGTGATCTTCAAACTCGATTGAACAGAGGGAGTGCGTGATGCATTCCAAAGCATCCTCGATCGGATGGGCAAAATCATACATCGGATAGATGCACCACTTGTCGCCG
>CAYNZF010000045.1:0-10546 GCA_964401615.1 uncultured Oscillospiraceae bacterium | reverse complement strand
CGGTGATGGTGGGCGCGCAGGATGCGGTACAGCACCGGATCGCGCATGTTCATGTTCCCCGAGCTCATGTCGATTTTGGCCCTCAACGTCCTGGAACCATCCGCGAACTCACCGGCTTTCATTCCCGCAAACAAACGCAAATTCTCTTCCACGCTGCGTGTACGGTAGGGGCTGTCAACGCCCGGCTCGGTCAGTGTCCCGCGCATGCTGCGGGTATCTTCAGCGCTCAAATCACAGACATAAGCCAGGCCTTTTTCAATCAGCTCGCAGGCCAGTTCATACATCCTGGGAAAGTAGTCCGAGGCAAAATAAAAGCGCTCGGCCCAGTCAAAACCCAGCCAGCGAATATCTTCCTGAATCGAGTCAACGTACTCGACGTCCTCTTTTGAGGGGTTCGTATCATCCATGCGCAGATTGCACAGGCCCTTGTATTGCTCAGCCAGACCGAAGTTGATGCAGATGGCCTTGGCGTGACCGATGTGAAGGTAGCCGTTGGGTTCGGGAGGAAAACGCGTGTGGACGGTTTTTCCCTCAAATTGGCCACCCTCCGCGATATCTTCATCGATAAACGCCTGGATAAAATTCTTGCTTTCCGGAAGCAATGACTCTTTCAATTCTTCTGCCATGGTTCAGCCTCTTTCTAACGTGTGATTGATGCGTTTCAAGCTCTCCGCGCGCCCCAGCAGCAGCAGGATTTCCACCGCCCCGCCCGGGGTCACCGCCTGCCCTGCGATTGCGATGCGGCAGGGCCACATCACCTGACCGTTTTTGACACCCAGCTGAACCGCCAGACCGATCAGATAATCGTGAATGGCCGTTTCCGTCCACTCCGGCAGTCCCGCCAGCCCCCCAGCCAGTGTTTTCAGCATGGGGAAAGCCGCTTCCACAGTCGTTTTCATCTTTTTATGGGCAAAAAGGTCCAGTTCAAAATCCTCGTTGTATTCTGCCAAAAAGCCGATCTGCGCGGGAATGTCGGTCAATTTTTCCAGTCTGGCCTGCAGGAGGCCGGCCAGTAAAGCATGGTCCCAGCCTTCCGCCCGCTGCGGCAGCACCGCCTCAAAGCGGGGGCGGCAGAGCTCCGTGAACTCCTCCGGGCTCATGCGCCGGAAATACTCTTGATTGAACCAGAGCAGTTTCTTGTAATCGAAAATCGACGGGGACTTACTGATGCCTTCAATAGAGAATGCTTTGACCAGCTCGTCCAGTGAAAAAAGCTCCTGGTTGTCTTTCGGTGCCCAGCCGAGCAGTGCGATGTAATTGATGATCGCCTCAGGCAGGTAACCCTCGGCCACAAGGTCGTGGAAGCCCGTCGCGCCATGGCGTTTGGAAAGCTTTTGCCCGTCTTCACCCAAAATCAGCGGGAGATGCACATACGTAGGTTTTTCAAAACCGAAGGCTTCATAGAGCAGGTTGTATTTCGGGGTGGAGGAGAGATATTCCGAACCGCGCACCACATGACTGATGGCCATCGCCGCGTCATCCACCACATTGGCAAAATTATAAGTAGGAAAACCATCGGCTTTGAGCAAGATCTGATCTTCCAGTTCCTCGTTCTTGACCGTAATGTCGCCGTAGACCGCGTCGCTGAAGACTGTCTCACCCGTCAAGGGCATTTTCTGCCGGATCGTGTAGGAAAGACCCGAGGCGAGCAGTGCTTGTACTTCAGCAGCGTCCAAAGCGCGGCAATGCCTGTCGTAGCCCGCGTGACTGTCGTTCTCCTTCAAAGCGGCCAGACGTTCTTCCGTGCAAAAACAATAATAAGCATGTCCGGACGCCACCAGTTGTTCTGCGGCCGGCTTGTACAAAGAAAGTCGTTCACTTTGGACATAAGGGCCGTGGTCGCCGCCCACATCCGGGCCTTCATCGTGCAGCAAGCCACACTGTACCAGGGTCTTGTAAATAATCTCGGTCGCACCATCGACCTGCCGTTCCTGGTCCGTGTCCTCGATGCGCAGTATAAAACTGCCGCCCAATGACTTGGCCAGAAGGTATTCATAAAGCGCGGTGCGCAGATTGCCCACGTGCATGATGCCGGTAGGGCTGGGCGCGAAACGCGTACGTACATTGTTTTGAGACATTAAAAAACTCCTGTATACTTAATTCGTCTGAAGGCTTGTTTTATCTGAGTTATTTTAGCACATCCGCTGGTCCTTGATTAGTTCAACGGAGATCAGATCGTGAGTTTACTGTTCCGGAGAAACGGCCTGCGTGATATGAATGCGTTTTGCCTAACAATATAGTGTGGAAATCCCCTGAATTTTCGCAAAGGAGCACAAAAAAACAGTCTCCAAATAAAAGAAAAGAGTGAAAAATGTTCGGTTATGTCAAAGCATTAAAAGCAGAAATGAAGTTTCGCGAATTTGAGCGCTACCGCAGCATTTACTGCGGCCTGTGCAAGGCGATTTCCACGGACTACGGCCAGCTGCCGCGCCTGGCCGTTTCGTACGACCTGACCTTTCTGCTGCTGCTGATTGAAGCCCTGCAAGCCGAAAACCCTGCCGTCGCGCCCGAGACCTGTGTGCTGCATCCTCTGAAAAAGCACCCCATTGCCCAGCCCGACGCGGTACTCAAGCTTGGCGCAGCCATCGCTGTTTTGCTCGCGAGCTCAAAACTGGACGACAACGTCAAGGACGGAGAAAAACGCGTTACCACAGCGGGCTTGCGGCTGATTACGGCCAAAGCGGTGAAAAAAGCGCAGCGCAATCAGCCTGAAATCGCGGCGGCCATCAAAAAACACCTGGCTGATTTAGATGCCCTGGAAGCCAACAACAATGACATTGAACTTCAAGCCGGAAGCTTCGGCAATCTGCTTGCCGCACTGGCGCAGCCTTGTGCAGAAGCAGCCCATCTGGACCAAAGCACGCAGCAATCTGTGGCCGTGCTCTTAAGCGACCTGGGGCGTTGGGTTTATCTCCTGGATGCCCTGGACGACTATGTGGACGACACGAAAAGCAAGGGCCGCTCTTTCATAAAAGCACCGGATAGGGAAGCCGCCGTGGTACAAATCGCGCCGCGGCTCGAAGCGCTGGAAGCCAACATGGAGAAAACAGCCGCCCTCCTGCCTTACCGGAGAGACGCCGGCATTGTGGCCAACATCCTGCTGGACGGTTTGAGCCATGAACGCGCGCTGATTTGCAGCCCAGGCTGCTCGAGCCCCGCGGCCGCCGGCAGCACCGACGACAGGAGTACCGGCACCGCAGGCTCAGACGCATGAGCGCCGCCTTGGCCTTCTTTTTTCGTCATGAAGCGGATGACTTTGTCTTTCCCATGTTCAGCCTGCAGCACATCGCGATTTTGCTCTGCGCAGCCGCCGGTGTGTTTTGCATTATCAAATATAGAGCCAGGCTTCACGCGTGGAAGGCGCTGCCCTACTGGATGGCCGTCAGCTTGATCGTGGTTCAGACGCTGCTTTACGGCTGGTTTATGACGGGAGATGCCGCGATCAGGGCGGCCGGGCTGCCGCTGTACCATTGCCGCATTGCTGAACTGGCGATGATTTTCGCTTTGCTGAGCAAGTGGACTTTTGCCAAAAGCATCTCCATTTATCTGGGGGGTTACGGTTCGATCGTCGCCCTGCTGATTCCGGTGATGGAGGCTTTTCGTTTTCCTCACATCACTAATTTCGCGTATTTTTTGGGGCACACTTTGATGATCTGGACGGTCACATATTTGCTCGCGGCCGCGGACTACGCGTTCACGAAGGCCGAACTGATCAAAATCGTGATTTTTCTGAATCTGGCGAATTTGGTGATTCTCGCAGCCAACCCGGCCCTGCGCATGAACTACGCGTATTTTGAGTTTTCACCGATCTTCACGGAATTTTTCCAGACCTGGCCGCGCGGGATTTACCTGAGCGTGCTCTTTGGCCTCTATAACTTGCTGCTGTGGCTGACGTACGTCTTCGGAAAGCGAACGGTGCGAGTTTTGCCACGATCTTCATAAATTTGTCAATGGCAAAACGCCTCCACAGTCTTTATAATAGCTAAGACCGGAGTAATGAGCGCTTAGTCGCAGAAGGAAGAACCGTAATGGACACTATCACAAATCCTTATGAAGTTTTAGGTGTGAGGCAGAGTGCGAGCCAGGAAGAAATTCGTGACGCTTACATTATGCTGGCGAAAAAATACCATCCTGACAATTATCGCAATCACCCGTTAGAGGATGTGGCGCATAACAAGATGCAGGAAATCAATGTCGCGTATGATTATCTGACGCGTCATGACGGTTCGACGGCTTCCGGTAAAAACAGCTACAGCTATGGTCATGGCAGTACGCAGGCGAGTTCGGGACCCGTGTGGGGGCAGGCTGATCCGGGGACAAGCGGTCCGGGCAATCAACAATCCAATTATAGTTTTTGGGGAAACAGCAGGCAAAACCCCAACGACCGCAATTTTTACAATTACAACCGTGGAACGGGTGGAAGGAGAGGCGGCTGCTGCAGTGACCTTTGCATGTGCTTCTGTTTAGACAGCTGCTGCGAATGCATGGGGGGTGACCTCTGTAGCTGCTGCTGATCAATCAATACGACTGAAGCATATGGTCAGGGCTGCCCTGTCGGTGGCGCTTATGTATCTTTCCCTTGTGGCGGTACATTTCAGCCCCACAGGGGATGCCTTTTTTTTCACGGTCGCAGCCTCGGTGTTGATGGCTGTACTGCTCCTCTGCGGTTTGCTCTGGGCTGTTTTAGCTTATCTGGCTCTGGGTCTGATTGCCGTTACGACCTTGGGACCTTTGCCCAGCGGGCCGTTTTTACTTGCTTACGGCCTGTGGGTCTTTATAAAAATGGGCATCGAGTGGCTCTGCTTTACTAAAGCGTGGCCTCTGTGGAAGGATTATTTCTTAAAAACCGTGGCCGCCGTCGGATTCGCCCTGATTGCCCGCTACGTGCTGGCGGAGTGGGTGCTGGGCCGTGCCTTCAACCCATTACGAGAGCGGCTGGGTATTCTCTCCGGGCTTTGGCCTCTGGCCCTGGTCATCCTGATATTGATTTACGATCATGTACTCACAATGGCCAAAAGGCTGATGACGCGTGAACTTTTTCCTTACCTGCACTGATAGATTGAAAAAGTGATTTGAAGATCTAATAAATATAAATTTATCAATTTGAACTGCTCAGTGAAAAAGACTAGAATGAGAAGAGTATTCGAAATGAAAGGACGCCGTTAATGAGGAGTCAATTTAAAAATAGGCTGATCATACTGCTTGTCAGTCTGAGTATGCTCGTGTCAGCGTGTTCGGCTGACGACACGACGAGTTTGGTCGCGGACTATGGATCATACGGGGCCGAATGGGCCGAGTCCTTTGCCGCTGAAGTCCCGTTCCGCAGTCCGTATTCACAAGGCGAGCTGCAGGCGGCCCAGCTGATCGAGGAAGAACTGGATAAATTGGGTTACGACTATAAAATTCAGGAGTTTTCTGATCCTGCCAACGCGTCGAACATGAGTAAAAATATCGTGGTCCGAATCGAAGGCTCAGGATTTCGCGCCGACCCGGAAAACCCCGACCCCATGGCTTTTTTAAACAATGATCCGGCTCTGGATTCGACTTATGTGCCGGGCATCAACACCCAAGAAACAGAAGTCGGTGAAACCACGACCGCACGCACTCCCGCTGCCTCCACCGCAGAAGTATCGACTTTCCCCGGCGGGGTCATCAGAAGAGAGATCATTTACGGAGCGCATTACGATACGCTCGCCTCGACGGCCAACCGCGCGGATATGCCTGATTTCGACGGCATCAATGACAATGCCTCCGGTGTCGCTGCTCTGCTTACGGTTTTAAAAGAGTTTAAAAATTACACAAGTCCTTTCGATATTACAGTCGTTTTCTTCGGCGCGCGTTATGCAGGATTTCAAGGTTCACTACAGTACGCGACCAGCATTGCCGATGAGGTGGAAAATATCGAAGGGGTTTACATCGTTGACGCAATCTATGCCGGTGAAAAGCTCTACGGGCATTCCGGCCGCAATTCACTTATACCCAACCATAAGTATCTGATGCGCAGAAAGCTCTATGAAACCACGGACATCGTCTTGCAGTCAGACTTGTATCAGGAGCTGGGTGTCGGAGTCTACACCAATCAAGCCGGTTTTCAGGTGACCGTGCCCGGTTATGGAGAAGGGCACATTTACCGCGAATTCACACTCAATGAAGGCGACTACCTGCCTTTTGACAGTATTGACATTCCTACGGTTTTTTTCCAGGGCGGAAATTACGCGGGTGAAAAAATTGAGGACATCAAAGAATCAAGTTTGCCGGCCTTTATTGGAACTAATGGTCAGATTTCAAACACCAACAGTGACAACAGCGCCTACCTTGAAACAGTTCTGCCTGAAGGAGAATTGGAGCGGCGTATCAACGCGGTAGCCTACATCTTGTTGACGGTCACGCAGAAAGGTGTTGTGGGCCTGAAGGCCGCCTGATCATCAAGCGGCTCGCCTTCATAAGGCGAAAGATAAATATTCGGAAACATACTTTGTGCGAGCACGAACTGCCGTTGGCGCCGGCCTGAGTAACCGTCGCGATGCAGCCTCCGACCCAGAAAAGTAAGCGGAGTCAAAATCTATCGGTCATATTCAATGGAAAGGTGGTACAGGCTTTGTTGATAGGTGTCAGTATTAAGAATTTCGCCCTCCTGGAAGAATTCGACTTTGGAATAACCGCGGCGGATCTGACGGAGCACAACATTCAAAAGGTGGGCAAGACGCATTTTCCCTTAAAGCGCATGTCCGCCATCATCGGACGTAACAATAGCGGAAAATCATTTTTTTTCGAGGCCCTGGATTTCTTAGGCGATTGTCTGCGCTTCAATGTGCCCTATGCCTCCACTCTATATAATCGCGGTGGTTTTTCTAAACTGCACACCAAAGGCACGGAGGGCAATGTCAGCTTCGAACTTCTCTATTTGACGCCCTGGTCTGATGAACTGCTCAACTACAGTCTGGAATTGACCAGTGATGCCTACGGCCGTCCCCAGGTCGAAAGTGAAAAAGTGCTCAGCATTCCGGTGAATAAAGACATCGAGCAGTGCATCAAGGGCAGCTGTGAGCATGCCCAGTTCAAGGCGAAGCTCGCACCGGTCCCTCAACTGCTCATGGAGTTCAAACAGGGCAAAGGCGGCATTCTGAGCGACGCGCAGTGGGAAGAAATCGAATTTGTCGATGTGAAGAGCCCGGCCCTGGCCAGTTTTGGCAAAATGCTCAAATACAAAGGTTTGCGCAGTCTCTATCAATTCATCACCGGCATTTTTTACTTGCGTGAGCTTGCGGATGGTAAGGGCAACGGACGAGGAAAAGTTTTGATTGAGCAAGGCGGCCACCGCCACATCGACCGGAACGCCGCCAATGTGCGCAATGTGCTCTCGTATCTCAAGCAGGAAGACCACAAAGAATTCAGAAGGATGATGCAGCGGATCGAAGACCGCATTCCCAGCACCCAACGCATGGGTGATCTCCTGCTGGACCGCGGAATCACCAGCGGGGAAAGTAAATTGTTCATCATCCTCTTACTGCTCCAAGACCCCAAGCCTCGGCCGCTGATCTTACTGGAGAACCCCGACGTGGGGCTTTACCACGATATGGTGGAAGAATTGGGCAATGCCTTCCGTGATTATGCAATGCGCCCGGGCGAAACGCAGCTCCTGTTTTCGACGCACAGTTCTATTTTGCTCGAAGCGCTCAACCCACTGGAGGTCTGGGTCCTTAAAAGACCCAAAGAAGGAGTCAAACGCAGCTACCTGCAAATGGTGGAAGACATCGCGCCGGTCAGCCCCATTGCGGCAGATGATGAAGAAGAGGCCAATGAGGCCGAAATCATCCACTCCGGCAGCAAGGCCACCTGTATTGCTGCTTCTCCGATCGTACGTGCCATGTACAAGGAAGGCATCGGATTAGGTGCCCTCTGGTACGCCGGCCATTTTGACGTGGACAGTGACTTTGTCTATGAGTAAGAAGCAAACAAGCTTTCAAATCGAAGCCCTGGTGGAGGATCGCTCAGGGGGCATGATTATGGCGGGTCTGCTCGAAAAAGTTTTGGCTGCACAAGAAAAGACTGACCCGGAAACCACTTGGAACCTGCTGATCCGCCCGCATCGCGGGATCGGTAATTTACCCAAGGAATTAGATAAAAAACCGGATCCTTATACCTCGAGTCTGCTGGGCCTTTTTCCGGCTAAACTGCGCGCCTACAAGACTCTATCGGCAGGAGAAGGCGCGGACCTGATTTTAGTCATCTTGGACAGCGACGACCACGACAATCGTAAGTTATTCAACAGTATCCGCTCTACCGCCCGCAGTATAGCGCCAAAAAAATCCCTCATTATCGGTTTGGCGGTTGAGGAACTGGAAGCCTGGGTCCTGGGTGACCGTGAAGCGGTTCTGGCGGCGTACCCGGATGCGAATCGAAAAATTTTGGAAAAGTATGAGCAGGACAGTATCTGCGGAACCTGGGAAGTATTGGCGCGGGCTGTGATGGGCGCCGGGGCGGATGATTTGATTGAAGCCGGCTACCCCGCGGTGGGCATGTATAAAGCGGAATGGGCGGCCAAAATCGCGCCCTTACTAGAACCGGAGCGCAACGTTTCGCCTAGTTTCAAGCGCTTTTACAAAGCTTTGAAATTTGTCCTGGAAAACCCCGAAAGCATATTGGAAAGAAGCAGCAGCGAAGATGAATTCAAAAATTTTGCTCGTTCCCGATAACCCCATGGCCAGAGGGCCGAGAGCGGCCTATATTCATATACCGTTTTGCCGCAAAAAATGCGGTTATTGTGATTTTTATTCGTTTGTGGCCGGCCCTGAGCAGATCGAAGCGTATGTGCAGGCGGTCGTCAACGAAATTACCTACATGTCGTCCCTGAATGACTTATTTGAACAACGCGAGCGCCTGGACTCGGTCTATTTCGGGGGCGGGACGCCCGGTCTGCTGGAAGCCTCACAAGTCCAGCGTATTTTAAGCAGCCTTGACTTTAGCTATGGTTTACATGACGACTGTGAGATCACCATGGAGGCCAACCCGGACAGCGCGGACGCGCAGAAATTTTTGGACTATCGGGCGGCGGGTGTCAACCGGCTCAGCTTGGGCGTGCAATCGCTAAACGATGACTTGCTGAAGCGTTTGGAGCGCCTGCATGATGCAGAAACAGCGCGGGCGGCTATAAAGAAGGCCAAGCGTTCCGGCTTTCGCAATCTCTCGGTCGATCTGATGATTGGTTTACCCGGGCAAAAGTTCGACGATTTCGCGGTCGATCTTGATTTTCTCCTCAAAGAAGATATTCCGCATTTTTCGGTTTACTCACTGGGGATCGAAAAAAACACACCCTTTTACGAACGCTATTTTCAAGAATCAAAAAGCGGCGAGCCCAGCTTGCTTGCAGCGTCGGAAGCTCGACATCCGCTCTACGCGCCCTTGCCTGAAGCGGAGGAAGAACGAGCCATGTATCACTTTTGCCGTGAATACATGAAGGAAGAAGGCTACAAGCACTACGAGGTCTCAAATTTCGCCAAGCCGGGCTACGAGAGCAGGCACAATCAGGTTTACTGGCGGGCGGAGCCTTACTGGGGTTTCGGTGTCGCGGCGGCCTCCTACGTCGCTGGCAGACGCTGTCTTGTCACACGCGATTTCGATAAATACCTGCGTTTTTTTGATGAAATGAAGGCGATCGCGGTGAACTTTTCGGTCAAGTCCGGCTTGATGGAGATCAATCCCTATTATGACGAGGAATGGGTAGTGGACCGCCCTGAAGCGATGCGCGAATTTTTTCTGCTCGGTTTACGGCTGCGCGATGGCGTCAGTTTGTCCGAGTTCAGGACCCGCTTTCAGGAAGATCCCCCTGCCGATCTGCTTCAAAACCTGGCCGAATTGACTGAGCAAGGCCTTCTGGTGCTCACAAGGGCTGAAGATTCGGATGAAATAAACTGGCGTTTGAGCGTCAAGGGCCTGGACTTTGGCAACGAGGTCTTCCAGGCTTTTGTGTGATTTTCAGACTAAGCTAAGTTCAGTGCTTCCATAAAAAATTGCTAATATGCATAATGTTTTTTTAATCAACTTGCTTTATCGTGTGAATATCATTATTATATTGCTAAGCAAAAAAACCGAGAGGTCTTGGACCAATTTTCTTTTTGCGAAAAGCTGTTTCGAGAAAGAGACTGAAGGTAGTGCAAGAGTCTGCGTATTGTTCTGAACAAATACTCAGAACCAGACAGACGACGACTATCAATTAACGACTTAATTTGTGAGATGTGTCTGCGACTCGTTTGATGTGATTGTGCCCTTTTACTTGTAATCACGAGCAAGCCAAATGAGTTCGAAAATTAAAGACAGTCAAACTGGCAAAGACGTGAAAAATGGCAACTTAGAGATTACACGTACACGACTTGATGACAGCAGATTGTCAACGCTGGTAGGATAGGTGGGTGATGCTGTTTTGTACTTTGTAGGCCCTCGAAAGCTGAAAAGCTTATTTGAATCACTGACTATCAATTCAAAATATATGAATTCCTGACTTCAGGAGATAATGAGGGCAAAACGCGCTATAACCCTTGAAACCAGC
>CAYNZF010000044.1:18122-18368 GCA_964401615.1 uncultured Oscillospiraceae bacterium | reverse complement strand
GCAATGGGATCCTCGATTTCATGGGAGCCTTCGTGATCAACGGTGGAGAGCTGATGGCTGCCGGTACCTCATCTATGGCACAATTTCCGGACCTCACATCCACACAGCCTGCTTTGGGTCTGGCCTGTACGGGTGATGCGGGAGATGAAATCAGCATACTCGATGAGCAGGGTGAAACGGTTTTGAGCTGGAAGACGCAAGTGGACTATCAACTGATTATTGTCTCTTCGGATCAATTGGTTCTGG
>CAYNZF010000044.1:0-18112 GCA_964401615.1 uncultured Oscillospiraceae bacterium | reverse complement strand
TTAAAAAAAATTTACTTTATTTTTGTTCCATATTTATTATTATGTTTTTCATTCAAGTTTATATTTTTTGATTTAGTTTCTTTTAAAAAATAGTTTAAGTATAGGGGTGATAGATGAATATAATTTAAGTTCGACACTGACCACTGTCGGGATCAATGCCTCAAACTCGAGCAGGAGATGATCTACAATCAGTTATTCAGATTTTTCACAAAAAAGCCGGCGCTGCATGAATTGCGGCTCCGGCATTTTTATCGTCTTGATTACTTTTTTTTCGAATCCCGGTTTTTAAAGCTCAAACTCCATTTTTGACACATGTAAAACGCCCGGAATGGAGGCCAGTTTTTCTGCCGTTGCGCTATCGACTGCTGTGTCGGTCACAAGCATCGCCTGTGCGCGCTTCCGATCCGGCTTACCGGCCCAGTGCACGGCATTGATATTGATGTTGGCTTGGCCGAGCGTCGTGCCGATGGCGCCGATGATACCCGGAACGTCGTCGTTGTGCAGCGCGATCATGTGATTGCCGAAAGCAATATCCACCTGGTAGCCGAAGAAATCGACCAGCATGGGTTTTCCGCCGACAAAAACGGTACCGCCCAAAACCAGTTGTTTTTCTTCTGTTTCAAACACAAGCGTGATCATGTTGTCGTAACGAGTCTGTTCGCCGTTTTTCACCTCAACGACTTGTACTCCTAAAGCATCGATGTTTTCCTGGACATTGACGAAACTGATACGCGAATCCGATATGGGGCTGAGCAGGCCTTTGAGCACCGATAAAGTCAAAATACCGGTTTCTTCCGCCACCAGATTACCTGAATAATGCACTTCCAACTTTTTAATCGCAGTTTTTTCACACTGGAAATAGACTGAGCCGAGCAATTCGGCAAGTTGAATCCAGGGGGCCAATTCCTTCATGCTGCCATGCATGGTCGGCAGGTTGACCGCGGCGACCAATTCTCCCTGCAGCACTTTGGCCACAAGTTCAGTGACCGCTGTGGATACGTTCTCTGAAGCCTCTTTGGAGGAGGCCCCCAAATGCGGCATGCAAAGGCAATGCGGATGCGATATCAGGGGATTTTCATAATGCTGTGTACCGGGTTCAGCAGTATAGTTCGGTTCTTTATCCAGCACGTCAAGCGCTGCGGCCGCGACCTGTCCGGACTCCAGGGCCTCGAAGAGGTCCTTTTCATTGATCAGCCCACCGCGAGCGGCATTGACGATTCGAACACCTTTTTTACATTTAGCCAGCTGCGCGGCCGTGATCATGTTGTAGGATTCTTTGGTTTTGGGGGTGTGTATGCTGATCAAATCACTGTTGGCCAGCAGTTCGTCCAGATTCGCACAGCGTTTGATTTTCAAGCGCTCAAAACGCTCCGGTGCGGCGTATTCATCGAAAGCGATAACTTTCATGCCCAGACCCTGAAGTTTGCGGGCGACGATGGCACCGATGCGCCCGATTCCGATAATGCCGGCCGTTTTACCCTCTACTTCATTACCGGCCAGCAAGCCACGGCGAAAATCGTCCTGCTGGGCCATGCGGTCGGCAGTTTGGATGTTACGGAAGATGGTCATGGCCAAAGCGACGGCCATTTCAGCGGCGGCCATTATATTGGCTTCCGGCGTGTTGACCACCACAATACCCTGCTTGGTGCAAGCCGGCACGTTGATATTGTCAATTCCGTTGCCCGCGCGGCCGACGACTTTGAGATTTTCGGCCCGAGCCAAGAGACTTTCGTCGACCTGAGTGGCAGATCTGACGATCAAAGCATCGTATTCGCTGATAATGTCTTCCAGTTGTGCGGCATCCAGGCCGAGTTTCACGTCAACTTCAAAACCCTGTTCGCTGAGATAGGCCAAACCGGCAGGTGATAGCTTTTCACTGATTAAAATTTTCATGTCATTCCTCACTTATTCTGCGCTGGCCAAGGTAGGCAGAATTTCATCTATGGCGGCCAGCAGCGCATCCAATTCAGCCATCGTCGTTTCCGCCATGTGCGCAATGCGGAAGGTCTTATCTTTCAGCGCACCGTAGCCGTTGGAAATCTGATAACCGCGTTCACCGAGCTTCTTGTTCAGCTCGGAGAAAGAGATATTTTTATCGTTGTTGATGCAGGTCACGGTCTGCGAGCGAACGGGTGCTGCCGCGGTCAGGGAGAATTGCTGTTCCGCCCATTCCTGCGTGCGTCCGGCCAAGGCACTGTGTCTGGCAAAACGCTCTTCCAGGCCTTCTTCCATAATCAAATCCAGCTGTTTGTCCAAGCCGTAATACAGCGACAAGGCCGGAGTCGACGGATACTGGAAGGGCTTTTCTTTGACGAACTTCACGAGTTCCAGATAATCAAAATAAAGTCCGCGGTTCTTGACCTCAGAGGCCGCTGCGAGAGCCTTTTCGGAAACAGAGGCGACCGCCAGCCCCGGAGGCAAGCCAAGACATTTTTGGGAAGAGGTGATGCACACATCGATGCCCAGCTGATCCACTTCGATTTTCGCGCCGCCTAAAGAGGACACCGCGTCAACACACCAGACCACTTCCGGATATTTTTTCATTACCGCAGCAATTTGAGCGATGGGGATCATGACACCGGTCGCCGTTTCGTTGTGGGTCGTGGTGACTAAATCATATTCTCCCGTAGCCAGGGCCGCTTCGACCTGGGCCGCGGTGGTCTCAGTACCGAGTTCACTGCGGAAAATATCAGCAGGCACGTTGTTGGCCGTGCACATTTTATACCAGCGTTCACCAAAGGCTCCAATTGAAAAAACAGCGGCTTTTTTACGTGTGAATGAACGCACCGCGCCTTCCATCAGGCCGCTTCCCGAAGAAGTGGAAATGACGATCGTGTTTGAAGTGTACATCAGCTGTTGAAGCTTTTTTGAAATGCGTTCTTGCAGGGCGCTGGCATCTTTGCTGCGATGACCGATCATGGGCGTGGCAAGCGCGTCCAAAACTTCTTGTCTGACTTCAACCGGACCGGGAATGAATAAGCGTTTATGCATATCTGTTCTCCTCAATAATAGTCAATGCGGTTCAACCACAATGTGAGCTTTTTTTATCTAAATCACATGTTGTTATAGTGTAAAAAAAAGCCCTCTATGTCAAGTTAATTCGACAAAGAAGGCCATTTTCAATCAGTTATTTACGCTTCTTAACCTGCCGTAGTGGCTTCTGTCGCGACGGTTTCAGTCGTTTCAGCCGTAGTTTCACCACCAATGGCCGGAAGTTGAATAACTTGACCAACATAGAGGTTATCCGCATCCAAATCGGGGTTGGCTTCTTCGACCAGCGGGATGATGTCATACACTTCCCCACTCGTTACCCCATATGCGTCTAAGATGATCTGATAAAGCGTGTCACCGGATTTGACCTCATATTCTCCACCGGGTTTCGCCTCGCCTCCGGAAGCTGCAGTTGTTGCTGAGCTCGACGGAACAATGACCGGTGTTTTCGTCGACGTTGGCAAAGTCATCACACTGGGTCCGGTAGACGAGGTGCTGATCGTTGTCGTCGCTTCGGGACCGCCGCCAAAGGCCAATGTATAGATGACAAAAACCAATATCAGCGCAGCGATGCCGATCAACACGAACATCGCAATTTTTCTGATGGCATTCTGATCGGGTTCTGCTTCTCCGCCGTTCACCCCTGCCCTGTATTTACGAGCATCGGGCAGTTTTGTTCTCTTATGAGTCTCTTCGAGCAGTTCACTGCCCGCCGCCGGAATTTCCGGAGAAACGCCTTGAGCACCCGGACTGTAAGCGGAAATCTCCGTTTCCTCAAAAGCGGTACCCACGTCCGTACCCTTTTGTGGGTAGAGACCTTCACGTTCCAGCGCGGCATCGATGGCTTCACGGTCTGAATCGGACAGACCCGCATTGTCATAGGGCGTTGAACCATTGCTTTTCGCGATATTGTTGACGATGTCCTGCACGCCCGCGGGCGCACTCTTCAGTATCTCGTCGTCTTCCGAGGCCAAGTCCGCAATCAAATCGGAAACAGGTATTGCGCCAGCCTCTTTCAAAGCGGGTGTTTCGTTTTCAGGGCGCATGTACTTGGCTGCCTGACTGGCTGCCACAGCTGCCGTGGTCGCTGCCGAGACGGACGCCGAGGGTGTTGAGGCCGCTTGATAGGGCGCTGCGCTGCCACCCGGCGCGAAGTTGGCAAAAAGATCTTCCGTGTTGGCCGCCTGGGCGAATTCAGTTCTTCCACTCGCGCGCGGCAATTTCGGGGCGGTCTTGTTCATGCCCGTTTCACGCGAAAGCTTAGCAAAACCACGTGCCAGAGTGCTGCGTCCCAAGCGGTCCAGAGGGATCAGATCCTCAACAAATCCAATCATGAATTGCATGGAGGTTTGATTGTCTTCATGGGTCGCTAAACCCATGACCATACCTGCCGCGTCGCTTTGATCTTCAGCCTGGTCCAGAAGCTGCAGCATTCTTTTTTGACCGACAACTTGCATGAGCTCTTTATTACATAAAATGATGCAGTCATTAGCCTTGAGCTGGGCGATATTGGAATAGCGCAGCGTGCCCGCCACACCCGCCGAAAAGTCACCGATATTGGGCAGGCTTTTTCCGTAGTAATCGATCGCTTCAAAGCCCAGGTCATCCTGCGTCAGGGGGAAGAGCGCATCGTCTCTGTACAGGTAAGCACAGGCACGCCCCAAGGTCACGGCAGCAATCTCACCGTCTTTAACGATGACACCGGCAAAATAAGGCTGAATCGTCGCAGTGTCTGAAAGAGTGAGACGTCCGGTCACACCAACAGCGGTTTCAGCTAAATCATTGATGGCTGAATCAATGTTCGCACGGCCGTTATCTTTCAGTTCTTTCGAAATTTTAGAGAGCAGATCCAAATTTCCGTCAGTTCCGTCGACCGGCATGTTGGTTCCATGAGATGATGCATAGACCGCGTAAAACGAGCCGCGATCCTCCCTATCCAGCGTTATGTCGGCGAAGTGTTCTTCACGTTTTCCGTTCATGCGTCCGTCCAGGTAAAAGGCATCTACTGCCCCTGCACTCGGAAAATAGCGAGCCGTCACGGTTGTGGCCAGTCGCGTATTTTTAGCCATGTTAGTTCCTCCTTGGCAATTGGAATTGGGCGCAAAAGCACCAAATCATGGTCATTTTTGATATATTATTGAGTAATTATAGCACAAGACTTCACTGTGAAGAATAATTATGTCTGCGAGATAAATATGCTTTCTGTATTAACCCCATATGATGTGGCAATTGTAGGTGCAGGCCCCTCAGGTATGATGGCTGCCCTGCAAGCTGCGAGTGCGGGAGCTTTAGTGGTCCTTTTGGAAAAAGGCGATCGCGTCGGCCGCAAGCTGGCAATCTGCGGCGGGGGGCGCGGCAATTTCACGCATGTTGTACCGCGGGCGAAACTCCACTTGGCTTATCCGGACAAAGCACAGCAGCGTTTCTTGATGCCGGCCTTTTCCGCGCTGGACCCTGCCGCGGTCTTGAGCTTTTTTAAGTCACAGGGCGTTCCTTACATCATAGAAGCGGATGACAAAGCGTATCCACAGAGCGGCCGTGCGCAGGACCTGGTCGACGCGCTGGAAAAACGCGGTCTTGAACTCGGGGTCAAGCAGATCACAAACGCAGCGGTCGAAAAAATCACTCGCGCTGCTGACGATAATTTTCAACTCTTTATAAAAGCAAGTGACAAATGCGCACTGGAGTATGTACTGGCTAAAAGCGTGATTTTGACGACCGGCGGTCAAACCTACCCTCACACCGGCTCAGAAGGGGATGGCTACTTGCTCGCTGCTGCTTTCGGTCACACGATCACAGCCCTGCAGGCGTCCTTGCAGTCTATCAATCTGCTTGAGCCGCAGTTCACTGCCTTGAGCGGCTTGAGTCTGGCAGACGTAGTCATCTCTGACTCTGCCGGGCGAGCTGCCGTCACGAGCCGGGGTGAACTGCTTTTCACGCACTTTGGTTTGTCCGGTCCGGCAGCATTGAATTTTTCACGGACGCTGCTCAAAGATCAGACCTATTTGCGGCTCGATCTTATGCCGGAGCGATCTGCTGCGCAGCTGGCGGAAGATCTGGCTTTGTTTTGCCAAAAACAGGCGAAGCGTCCTGCGAAATCATTTCTGAATGATCGACTGCCGCATCGTCTGGCGGAGGTCCTTGCGGATTTGATCTGGGGGGCTGAGGCTGAAACAAAATCAGCGGCGCATGTGGGCAAAACTGAACGAGAGCAGCTTGTCCAGGCGCTCAAAGCACTGGCACTGCGTCTTGGTCCTCCGCGTCCATTTAATCAAGGCATGGTCACGCGTGGAGGGGTGAAGCTGGCTGAAGTCAATCCAAAAACGATGGAATCAAGGCTTTGTCCGCGGCTCTATTTCGCCGGTGAACTTCTGGATATCGACGGTCCAAGCGGGGGCTACAATCTGCAGGCGGCTTTCGCGACGGGTTATGTGGCAGGTACGGCGGCCGCAAGACGATCCGGTCAAGTAAACAGATAGACTTTTATTCAGCTCAAAGGTAAGGGGTTTGACAAGCCAAGTTTCGCTTTCTACAATGGGCGTACGGTCTCGTAGCTCAGTGGATAGAGCGTCGGTTTCCTAAACCGCAGGTCGGAGGTTCAAGTCCTCTCGAGGCCACCATCGTAAAAGCCGTCAGGGTTTATATCCGGCGGCTTTTCAAGATTCTTATGCCAAAATACCGCATTTCATTTGAAATCAATCCGGGTCGACTTCGCATATTTCAGTAAATCCGGCGGGTGGATCGATAAACGCCTTCATTATTCCACGTTTTTCTGTTTTTTGGGTTCAAAGAAAGACAAAACGAACGACAGAAGCAGGAGGGCCATCGAAAAGTACAGCCAGCTCTGATTCAAGGTCAGCGGGCAAGCTCCGGCAGGCAAAGGACCATTGAAGAGATAGGCTTTTGCAAGCACGAAAAGTCCGATCCCGGCACCCACGGCCAGTAAAACGTTGCTGATGATGGAAATATATCTTTTATATGATTTGATGCTCTTTTGTTCCTGTTCTTGCATGAATATTTCTCCTGTGCGCATTCAAAATGCGTCTAAATACGATTGTAAGCATTATAGAACATTGACGTTTTAAAGGCTGTGATCTTGTCACACAAAGAAAAAGCCCCCCGGAGCTGCGCGCGTCCGGGAGGCCGGTCATGGGTTGATGATTTTTCTATGCCCCAATTGCTTTTCTGTCAGCCTCGGCTCCCGCTGCGGCAGTCAGGCCGTGTACTCAGTTAAAGGTGTAGGTCACGGTAACCGTGGCGCTGATTGACTGAGTGGAGGGCATGATTGGCGTGGGCATTCCGGCGTCCATAGCGGACACTTTAGCGGATTCATAAAAAACGGGGTAAGAGCTTGAGGATTCGGTGATGCTGTAGACCACCAATTTTCCGTTGATCTCAGCTGCTTTCGCAAGGACTTCGGCCTTTTTTTTGGCGTCTGCCACCGCGGCTTCCATAGCTTTTTCATATTGTGCTTTACTGTCCTTAAGACTGAAATTAACGCCTTGAACTTCATTGGCACCGGCAGCGACGGCCGCGTCCAGGAATTCCGATACTTTGTCGATATTGTTGATTTTCAGACTCAAGGTGTTAGTGACTTGATAGCCTGTGAACTTGGGTGTGTCGCCGTAATAATCGTAAATCGAACTGATGTTGTAGCCTGAAGTTTCGATGTCATCGTCCTTCAAACCTGCTTTTTTGACCGCGTCGATGATTTTGGTCATTTCCTCAGCGTTTTCTTCAGCCGCCAAGGCTGCTTTTTCATTTTTGGTCGATACGCCCAAAATGATGGTCGCGAGGTCCGGTTTGGCCGTGACCATGCCCGTGCCTGATGTGGTGATGGTTTTCTTCTCAGTCACCACGGGTGATGTCGCATTCAATTTGTCTGACCCTCCTGCGTTGCAAGCCATCAGCGGGATTGCCAAAAAAGCGATTCCCAAAAGGGCTGCCGTGATTTTTAATTTGTTTTTCATATGCTTGACCTCCATTTGTTCACCCCTGCATTCCGCGGGGTTAATTCATCCGAACACCCATAATACGTCAGACCGTGGCAAAAGGTTACAAGGTTTTTTAAAGATGTTGCGCCGCTTTCACTGCTGGCTTTTCAGCCATTCCAGAATTTCTTCCTTGTACTTTGCCACAAAATCACTCAGCTGCTCTTTGTAGCTCTCCCCTGACGCACCATCTAGATCTATTCCCTTATCTTGAAATATTTTGACGATAAAATCCGGGATTTCTTTACCGTTTTCGACGATATCGATCAGCTGTGGGATTAGGAACATTTTTTCGAGGCTGCCGAATTCAGGTAAAATTTCATCCAGGCGGGACAGGATGTCCGGGGGAAGGGTCTCGTCGATCTGCTCCGGAATTGTCACCGGTTCCGGACTTGGTGTCGGCAGCGGACTTGTCTCTGAAACAATCTCGCCGGTCGTTTCGCTCTCGCTTGAATTTAAAATAGTTGTCAAGGATGAATTCGCATTTTCCTCGTTCATTTTCAAGACCAGGATGATCGCGGCAAAACCCAGGACAAAAATGACCAGGACGGTCAGTAGTTTTTTCATTAAATTTGATCCCCTTCTGTGAGAAACCGCGGCGGCTTCTGCAGTACACATATTCTATCAAATAATTCTGACAGCACTGTGACTATTTTGCATACGTCTGAACGAGAACGCTGCGCCAAATCAACATACAAAAACCGCCCTGCATCCCGGGGATGACAAGGCGGCATGTTTTCGGATGGCGGTGTTCAGTAAAATTTCCCGAACGTGCGAGTCCAACGGCCGATCAAGGGGATCTCATATTCAAAATACTGTTGGGCTTTAATACAGGCCATTCCGGCAAAAATCGTGAAGGTAACGGAAATCACCAGATTGAGAAAGGGAATGAAAATCAAGCCCGCTAAACCCAGCGGATTAAGCATGGACGCAGCGAAAATGAGCACCAGGGCTCCCAGCACAAAGGTCGCCAGAAAACTCACGATCAGCTGCGCGATGCTGAGCACAAGCACCTGCAGGGCGTGAAATTTCACGAAGGGACTGCCCTTCTCCGTCAAATAAATGACCAGGGGCACGATCCAGGCAAAACCGCCCAGACCGGGAATCCACATCATAAGGTAGGTCACGATATAAACGAGCATAGCCATGACGTTTCCGTCCAAGTCACCCAGGCTGGATTTATGGGGAGCTGCTTTGATCAATGATTTAACCCTCAGTGGACCACAAGCCGTGCAAGTTGCAGTATTCAAATGCGGTCAACGGACCCTCTTCTACGGTGAAGACGGCTTCAGGCGCGTCGCCGGGCTTCAGGTCGACACGTTGTGTTTTCGCGCCTTGGACAACGGCGATAAAGCTGATGTAGTGCTTTTCTTCCATGGGGTGCGCCACACTGCCGACGATGACTTTGACTTGATTGCCATCACGAATCACCACGGGAACGTGTTTTTCAAGAGCCGCGTCGACGGTGCCGACTCTCACTTCGTTGAAATTCGCTAAACAGGTGGTGTCTTCACAATCCATGAGTAATTCGACAACTGCGCCGCAGTCCTTGCCTTTTAACACTTTCATATTTTTTCCTCCTATTGATTGAGTTTTTCGGCAAAATCGAGCCTTGCCAACAGAATGATTATAGCAAACTCTATGCGCTTCGTGTGCCTTACTGAAGGGCTAAATTTCTTCGATGAAGCTCACGCCTTTGGCTTCATTCAAAAGCGAGATCACTGCGGTATGCGATACGCGCACGGGGCTGATCACGCTCAAGGTAACGGAAAGGGGGAGGTCTTTACTGAGCTTGTTGGAGCTGAGATGCAGATCAACGATGTCATAACCGCCCTGGCGCGCGAAAACAATGAACTCCTTCAAGGCGTGCCCGTTATCAAATTCGAGGTAAAGATCGATTTGTTTGTCGTTTTGATGCAAACGATGATCCACACCTCTGAGCAGAGCCATGGCGATCAAGACCGCGAAGCCTCCGAGCAAGGCACCTTCGTAAAAACCGATGCCGATGGCCAGTCCACAGCAGGCGGCAGCCCACAAGCCCGCAGCGGTGGTGATGCCTCTGACCTGGCTGCGGCCGGTCAGGAGAATTGTGCCCGCACCCAGAAAGCCGATGCCGGAAATGACCTGTGCGCCCATGCGTACCGGGTCTGCACCGGGATAATATTTCGTGACATATTGGTTTGTCATCATGACCAGAGCGGAACCGAGGCAGACGAGCATGTAAGTGCGAAAACCCGCAGCCCGATTTTTACGGCTTCTTTCCAGCCCCAGAGCGCCTCCCACTAAAAGGGCCAGCATGATCCGCACGAGTATTGAAAGCAGATTCAGCTCTCGTAAATAGTCAATTCCGGCTATCATCGTGCACCTCCATCTTTATTCAGCTTAGCATCGAAACGAATGACAGTCGACCCCGGACCGGCCGGCCCGCGGTGATTTCTTTGCATTTATCATTCGTCCGGTTCATGATGAGAATCTTTCAAGAAAGCTTGGCAGGCGTTAGAATGAAGTCATTCACAGAAAGGGATCGGGGACCATGAAAATTTTGGTAATTGAAGATGACTTGTTTTTGAGTGAAGCCCTCGCGGAAATTCTTAAAAAACATAAATATATTGTGGACCTGGCCCGGGATGGAGAATTCGGCTATGAATGCGCTTTGTCAGCGACTTACGACCTCATCATCCTCGATGTCATGCTGCCTAAAAAAAATGGACTGGAGCTGTTGCAGGACTTGCGCAGAGAAAGTATCGCGACACCCGTATTAATGCTCACGGCCAAAGGGACCATTGATGACAAGGTGCTCGGTCTGGACAGTGGCGCGGATGATTATTTGACGAAGCCCTTTGAATCCAAAGAGCTCCTGGCCCGGGTGCGCGTTTTGTGCAGGCGCAGCCAGGGGCACTACAATCCCGACATTCTGGCGCTGGGCAATCTCAGCTTGAATCCTGCTGCGCTGGAAATAAGCAATGGGAATGAACGTTTTACCTTGACTCCGAAAGAGTTTCAAGTGCTGGAAATGTTGAGCCGCAATTTGGGGGTCATCGTCGCTAAAAATACGTTTATCGAAAAAATTTGGGGCTTTGAGTCCGATGCAGAAGATAATCAGGTGGAAATTTACATCTCTTTCTTAAGGAAGAAGCTGCAGCATTTACAGGCCAACTGCGAAATAAAAACGGTGCGTGGCATGGGTTATGTTTTGAAAGTCAATGAGGCGGAATGATGTTTAAAAATTTACGAAATCGCTTGCTGAACTTGATCCTGCTGTCCGTTTTTACGATTACCCTGCTTGCTTTTACTGCGATTTTCCTGGTCGTCAATCAGAATGCTCAGTCCGTCAACCGGGCGAAATTGCAGCGGGTCGCCGCGAGTCCCATAGGTTTTGTGATGGAGTACCGCAATAACCGGCGCATTGAACAGGCAGGACGCATGGCAGAGATGATGGGCAGCCTGGCGGCGGATTTCTCATCCTCCTTTGTGTTGCTTGTGGATGATGAAGCACGCCTTACCACGGCCTTTTCTTATGTCGACATTTCGGATGAGGACATCGTTTTGGCCGCGAATCATGCCTTGGCTGATCCCGGAGATTATTCAGTCATGAAAATCGGTTCCGAGTATTGGATGTATTTGATCGGTGAAGCGAAGGCCATGAATATGGCCGGTGTAACTGACGAGGCCACCAAGCAGATCGCTTTTATCAATGTGAGCGACAGCCGGGAGAGCATGTCGGTTTTGCTCATCACTTTGCTGGCTGCGCTGCTGCTCACCTTGCTGGCCATGTTTTTCGTAGGGCTCAGTTTTGCCAATCGTGCCATCAAACCTGTACAGGAGAGTTTCGCCAAGCAGAAACGTTTTATCACGGATGCTTCGCACGAGCTAAAAACGCCGCTGTCGGTGATCAAAGCGAACATGGAAATCGTGAATGCCCATCCGGATGAGACGATTGCTTCACAAAGCAAGTGGCTGGAACGCGTCGACATTGAAACGGCACGCATGAACGACTTGATCAAACACATGCTTTTACTCGCTCAAAACGAAGAAAGAGATCTGCACATAAAAAAGGAAGCCTTTTCCGTCAGCGAGCTTGCTGAAAAGGCGCTGCTGGCTGTGGAAGCCATGATTTTTGAACAGCGGGTGACTTTGAGGAGCCGCATCGCTCCTGCCCTGGAAATAAGCAGTGACAAAGAAATGGTGCAGCAGCTGATGTATATTTTGCTGGAAAACGCGTTTAAATATACTCCTGAAGGCGGCAATATCGTGGTACAGCTATTTAAAGCCGGTCATCAGATCCACTTCACGGTGACAAACACGGGGGCAGAGGCGATTGGGGAGGGCGACCTGCCCGCGCTCTTCGACCGTTTTTACCGCGCGGATCAAGCCAGGAGCCGCGAGGGCGACAGCTTCGGTCTGGGCTTATCCATAGCCCGGGCGACCGCGCAGCAGCTAGGTGGCGAGGTACAGGCTCGAAAAGAAGATCCGGAGCGGATCACTTTTGCCTTCAACTTGCCGATCAAATAGGAAAATGGCAGATTTTCTAAAGATTCGCTAAAGCTTTGCAGTCCATACTAAAGATGCAACAAGCGAAAACTCAACAATGACATGGAGGTTATTTATGAAATTTTCGAAAAAGAAGGCAGCAATCGCCACCGCCCTGGTTTTGGCCGCTGTACTTGGTATAACAGGGCTGAACATCGCTAAAACGTATGCAGAAAGCGCCGGCACAGATGCCGTCACATCTGAAGAAACAGAAGACAGAGGCTTTTTGGGCTTCATGATGGGCAAGGGCCGCAGAGGAACACTGAGCGAGACTGATAAAACAGCCATGCTCGAACAGATGAAATCTCATATGGCCGAGGAACTCGAGGAAGGTGACATTACTCAAGAACAGTATGATGCCGCACTGGAGAGAATCGAAGCAGGCGAAATGCCCGGCATGGGAAGCGGCATGGGCATGTGGAATGACGGTGAACGCCCGGCCTTGAGCGAGGAAGATTTGGCTGAACGCCTTGAACTGATGAAAACTCATCTGAGCGAAAAGCTCGCAGACGGCGACATCACCCAAGAGCAGTATGACGACATGATTGCCCGCATCGAAGCAGGCGAAATGCCCGGTCGCGGAGGACGCGGAGGACGCGGTGGACACGGAATGGGCATGGCTCAAGGTGACTGCATCAAGCTCGACTGATAGTGGCTGATTGACCAAATAGGACGTTTATACAGAAGGACCCTTGCGATTGAGCAGGGGTCCTTTTCATTAGAACAAAATCTTTCCGAATCTACTTCAGCCATTCTGCAGATATGTCTCAAACCAGTCCTCAATTTCGCGCAAGCGGCGCTGGCGGTGAAAAGGCTTGCCGCTGCGGCTGAGTTCGTGATTTTCTCCCTTGAATACGACCATTCGAGTAGGCACCTTGTGAATTTTCAAGGCGGTGAACAATTGCTGCCCCTCAGCCAGCGGGCAGCGATAGTCGGCGTCGGAATGGATGATGAGGGTCGGCGTCTGCATCTGATCCGCGTATTTCAACGGAGATTGTTCCCATAATTTTTCATGATTCGACCAAGGATCAAAGCCCGTCTGGTCAAGCGTGAAATAAAAGCCGATATCGGAAATTCCGTACATTGAAAACCAATTTGAAATTGAGCGCTCAGAGCAGGCCGCGCGAAAACGCCGGGTATGCCCGATGATCCAGTTGGTCATAAAGCCGCCGTAAGAGCCGCCCAGAACACCCAGCTTATTTGCGTCAATGTCCGGGTATCGCTCCAGCACCTCGTCAGTAAAAGCCATCAGCTGATCATAATCCACGCTTCCGTATTTTCCCCGAATATCCGCCCAATCTCGGCCGAAACCATCGCTGCCACGCGGATTTGTGTAAAAAACAAAATAACCCTTGGCCGCCAGGAGCTGCATTTCATGGTGCAAGATCTCTCCAAAAACCGTTTTGGGACCGCCATGGATGGTCAAGAGTCCTGGATACTTTTTTCCGGGGATATAATCGCAGGGCTTGATCACAAAACCGTACAGCTGATCTTCACCCAGATTGAAGTCAAAGCGTTCAATGGGGCTCAGCTGATAGTCTTCCAGCCATTGATTGGCAAAAGTGATTTGTTCTTCTCGCTCGCCTTCCACCCGGTAAAGTTCCTGCGCACCCAGCCCCCGCATCGCGCAGATGAAAACGCGTGCTCCGGCATCCGCAGCTTCGTGAACGGCAATGCCGTTTACTGCCCCAACCACATCCGAGACACGGTTTTGCAGTCCGTTTTTATCCATGAATTTCAGATAGCTGCTGCTTCCTTCTGTGGCACAAAAGTACACCCCCGCGGCAACGCCTTGAAATTCTCGCCCCCCGCCCAAAAGCACATCTGTGCCAACACTGCTTCCCACAAAAAGACTGCGGCTCAATAACTCCGGACTCTCCGCGTCTTTTTTCAGGATATAGGCAAAACCATCCTCATTCAGGCCATAAGCCTCCATACTGGCTGCGACAAAAATGACATCATCGCCTGCGAATGTCGCCTGTGAAAACTGCTGGGCTTTGTTCAAGACAATTTCCCGGGCTTGATCGGTCGTCAAATCGTACACGAATAAACGTGTGTATAGATCCAAAACGCCATCGTTGTGTTCAGTACCGTAGAGTAAACAGGCCTTTTCCTTATCAAAATCAAAAATGCTCGCGCTCACATTTTCAGCAGAAAGTGCGGTACGCGTTTTGGTGGATATCCGGTAGCGGTAGAGGCGGCTGCGATGACCGCCGGTATAGCCTTTACCATTAAACCAGAAGGGAGACTCCTCCAGAACTTCATAGTCACCGACGGCTTTCTCCTCCGCACTTGCCTTGGAATCCGACTTGCTGTCCGACTTGCTGTCCGCTGCCTCGGCGGCCTTGGCACGCGAAGCCTCTGTTTCAGAAACAAGCAAAAGCAGCTCATCTTCATTGAGGGGGTAGAAGTCTTCCACTTCACAGTCGAGGGTCAGCCACAGCTCTGCTTCGCCGCCGGTCAGTGAAATGCGGTAGAGCTTCGTTTCCGCGTTAAAATCACCACTGCTGTGCGAAGCGTCGCGATTGGCTACAAATATGAGTGTGGTTTCGTTCCAAAAACGCATCCCTTCACCGATATCTGTTGTCGTCAAGGGAAAGGAAATTCCGCTTGTCGTGTCGTAAATGTGAATACGGGTGATGTAATTGTTCTTATCGCCATCCGTGCTCGCTTGTCGATAAGCCAGATAGCGGCCTTGAGGAGAAAAAAGTGGACTGCTGACAAAATTGAACTCTTTCAGGGTCTCTCGTGTAAAAGTTTTCATAATAACCTCCAGCTTTTTCAGCTGTTTTCTTTCGATTTTAGCAGACTTTCGGCACGATGCGAGAATGTTAACTTCACAAATCGATGGCAATGTATTAATCTGATGGCGAATTCTCTCTCAGTTGACGATGGAGGCTCTATGGGAAGCATCACGATCAATGCACAGACCGGCAGTCATGGCCGCGATATCGCCAAACGCTTATCCGACCAGCTTGGTTTGGAAATCGTGGATATCGACAGTGCCCTTGAACAATTTCTCGATGGTAAAGTCCAAAAAAACATTATTTCTCTCTTAAAACAAAGCCCGAAAGCTTTTCTAACAAACTCCCCCTTCGACTGTACTTTTCAGGAATATTTCGAAGGCATGCTGCGAGATAAAGCCAAACGTGAAAATTACATATTATTAAATTTCGGCGGTGCGCAATACCTGCGGGATGACCAGTTTGTCATGCACGTGAAAATCGTCGGATCAATAAAGGAACGCAGTAAACGATTGCTTGAACGTCAGAAAATGAGTTCTGCTAATGTCGAAACAGAGCTCTTGCAGGCTGATCGCAAGTATCTGCGCTACCTCAACACGATTTTCGGTTTGGACTGTGAACGCGAGGGAACTTATGACATCATCGTTTCAACCGATCGTGCCAGCGTGAACGGCGTCACAAAGATCATCGAAGGCATGTACAATGACCTGCAGACTCAAATCAAACTCTTGACCAGCAATGCAGATTCACAGGCCGCCATGACCATGGCGAAGCTGCCGTTGATGAAAAACGAATCCGAGATCGATTTTGCCTACATGCTGGACATGTACCATATTGACTGGCGCTATGAACCCAAGACTTTTCCGATCGAGTGGGATGAACAGGGGCGTGTCACGCTGGCCTTCAGCCCGGATTTTTATCTGCCCAAATTCAACCTCTATCTGGAATTGACCACAATGAACCAGAAGTACGTGACCATGAAAAACAAAAAGGCTAAGAAAGTGAAAGAGCTTTATCCCGGTGTCAATGTACGCATCGTCTACAAGAAGGACTTCGCTTCCATCATGGAGCGCTTCGCGGAGGCATAATTGCAGCGTCGACGATCAGCAGATTTTGCTTACGGTCTTCGTTGATCACTGCAGAAAACGATTGGCCAGGGTCCTGCTCAAATCAAGTTCAACAAACTTTTTCACCATGGCAAAAGGACGACACTGTTCATTTGCTGAGCGAAAAAGCGGCTGCTGCAGTGTAATGGAGTTGGCCTCAGGAAAGCGCCGGAACAGCGTCCGGGCGAGCCTTGGCCACAGCTGCTCTTCCACGTTGGCTTCAATGATGTGTAAATCATCACGATCTAATTTAAACATCACATAAGCATCGAGTTCAGGATCATGTTCTTCGAGATTCGCCCAATCAACGAGACCTCGGTCCTTTGAGTCAAAAAGCAGCAGCTCTCCGCCTTCATCCAGGAAAGTCTTCATGTAAAACGTGTTTTGTGCGTGAGAAAGCCGCACGGCATCCGGACCATAAAAGGGACTCAGACGATAGGCCTCCCAGAAAGCAGCGGCCGTCGCGGGGAAGAATTGTAAGGAAGGCTGGTCTGGATCATTTACATCTACTTCGCGCAGTTCCGAACGTTCAAACCGCAGAACACGCATCGCCGGACCCGCTTCAAAACCAAATTTTTCATAATAGGAAAATAGCCTCTCATCGGCCGGGATCAGGCCGACCAAAGCCGTGCCTCGCACCTTACAGAGCCTCAGGGCCTCTTGGATCATGAGGCTCATGTACCCCCTGCCCCGGTACGCGGGTCGGGTCGCCAGGGCATAAAAATAGGCCATGGAATAGTGCTCACAGCCCTGCTGCAGCTCGTACGGAATCATATAAAGCGCAGCGACCGGTCGGTTGTCTTCCAGATAAACGAGCGTGTTTTCATCGCGGTATTGCTCAGCGAAAAAAGCCGCCAGGTAGCGGTCACTGTCCCCGAAGGTATCTTGCCAGAGGCTTTTCAGTTCGCTGCACCACTGAGCTTTACCGAATGAGATCATTGCGTCTTTTCCCTCACAGCGACGGATTCAAACATGTTGATTTTCAATCAGCTGGCCCTTTTCGACCATAAAAATCGGCCGATAGGATTCCTTGGCCTTGCGCAGGCCCGGGTCGCCGGTATCTTCTTCGCGGTTGATGTAGGTATAGTCACCCAGGCTGTTGGCCACAAACAGCTGGTTGATGGCCTGATACGCGCCCCTGTGCTCCATAAAAGCTTTTTCAAAATGAATACTGAAACTGTCCGCAGATGACGCCTCGCCCAAAGTCAAAGCAACGATGCGCTTGTTCACGCGCAGCACGCCCCCGACCATGCCAAGCTCTGCACGTTGCTTCAGACTGAATTTCAGGGCGCAGTACTCGTCTGCTTTTTCAGGGTCACCGCCGCAGCCGTTGCGAAAACACCACTCTTTGGCCATGGCCAGACTCTCTGTCAAATTTTCATCGCTCAGCGCTTCATAGCTCCAGTCCGGATAGGTCTTAAAAAAAGCGTTGAGATGGTTTTTTTTACTATGCAGCTTTTTGCCTGACAAATCGCGCAACTTTTCCATCAGATACACGTAATCCGCATGGTCGCGTGAATAACTGACGGCATACCGCCCGGGATAAATTTTCTGAATTTCCTTGTACATGGACGGCTCAACGATACCCATGCGAAAAGTTTGATTTTCAGCGCGGCAAAACTCATACAGGCCTTCGAAGGCTGCTTTGAGCTTGTCCTGGCCTGCGGTATCCGTGTCTGAAAAATTGATTCCCATAGGAAACGCGAAGCGAAACTCGGCTCCGTCAAGGTAGCGAATGAAAAGCACATCG
>CAYNZF010000043.1:0-18436 GCA_964401615.1 uncultured Oscillospiraceae bacterium | reverse complement strand
AGCAAACGCGCGACGCTGTCCGAGCTTCCCAATGTACAGAGGGTTTCGTAAGCGGTGGTGCTTTCAGTTCGATTGCTGCGGCTTTGGTCCCAGAGCCCCAGGCCAACGAGCATGGCTTGCAGCTCAACGATCGATGCAAAAGGCTTGAGCCATAACTGCGGCAAATACATGAAAGCGCCACGCTGCATACGCAGCCAGGCACTGTCTTCGGCCAGATCCGGAAAGTACCTGCGGATGACTCTGGACCAGACACGCTCCATCGCTTCGCGATCAAGGCGAGCCATTTCAGCCGTCTCATTTTCGAACTCAAAGAGCATCGCCTGGTAGCAGAGGCGCTGAATCGTATGCTCAAGAAAAAGCGCTTGATAGCGTTGGCCTTCGCTTTCTTCCTCAAAGAGCTGGGGTAAAAGGTCAACGGACAAGAAGAGCAAACCGTGGGACCAGATTTTTTTCAGTTCAGAAGAAGGCTCCCGCATGATAGCAAAACTGCCGTCTTTGTACGTACAGAGATATGCGTAAGCAAGGCCCAGCACTTCCAGCAGCTGGGGCAGTTCAGCCGCGCTCAAATCGATCTGGCCCAGCAGGCAGGGCAAGTCGGACTCGGGTAATAAGACACAATCAACCCAGGATTTATCACCGCCCAGCTGCAAACGGACTAATGACTTCTCCTGCAGGCGCGTCAAAAAATTGGGCGCGATACCTTTCAGAACGAGCCCCAAAAACGCGTTCACAAAGCCGAAATCAGTTTTGGATGCTTCAATCGAGGGTAAGCTTTTGGAAGGGGGAAGCCAGCTCTTCCAACAGAGAAATTGCTCAGCTCGATTCACCTCGCCTTCTTCATGAAGATCGCGGCGTAAGGTGGTGGCCAAAGGGACAAAGAAGCGCTGAATCAAAGCCACCGTCTCGAGAACGCGAGTCGAACTGTGGTCAAAGCGTTCGTGCCTGAGCATGGCCAGGTCTCTGAAGCTGTCCAACTTCAGCGCATCCGCTAATTTGAGGCGCAGAGTGAATAATTGGAAATATACTTCATGGAGAGATTTTCCGGCCTGTCTCTTCCTGTTTTCCTCTGCGAAGCCTAAGAGCGGCAAGCTCAGCGGCTCCGCCTCTGCTTCATCTTTGCCTGCTGTATCATCACGCGCGGAAAGGCGCCTTTCGCTCAGCTGCATGAAAGAATAAAGACCGGGAAGCTCGGGACCATGGGCCATGAGCAGTTTTTCGGTCTGCAGGAGTTCAGTCAATTCGGGCTTGTGTAAAATTTGCCGGTTCTGGATGCGTAAGAAAAGATTTTTTCCCAGGAAATCAGCCAATTCAGTCAGTTGTTCTTTTTCCAGAAGGGGGCGGTAGGCCGTGTTGATAAGGCTGTCGAATTCTGCTTCTTCCATGACAAAAGTCTGATATTGGGCGGCTTTTTCGGAACTATCCGCGTCCTCGAGCCAATTAAGCAATGCAGCTAATTTCGCACTTTGATATTGCAGGACGTTTTCATCAAAGCGGCGGATACTTTTAGCCAAAGAGGCCGCGTCGTCTTGTTCGCTGAGCTGGCGGTAGGCTATTTTCGCCGCTTTACTCAAGCTCTCCAAATCAAATTTCCCAATGCTTTGGCGGTCAAGTTCTTCCAGCTCTTCCCAATTCGGCCAATTGAAGGGCTGTCTGTTTGGATTTTGATCATCGCTTCGCTGGTTCGAGCCTCGCATCACATACGCTCCACTGCACGAATACCTAGTAGTTCCAATCCTTCCTCGAGCGCCCGGCTGAGGGCTGCGCAAAGGGCAAGTCTGGCCTCTCTTAGTTCCAGGTCAGCCTCGTTTAGAATATTGCTGTTCGCGTAGAATTTGTTGAAGCTGCGCGCGATCAACAAGAGCTGCCGCGCCAAAATCGAAGGTTCGTACGCTTCAGCTGCAGATTGAACCGCTCCGATGAGTCCGGCAATGTTTCTGGCCAGAGCGAATTCTTGTTCGTCGCCCAGGCGTTTGAGTTCCGCTTGTGGAAACATGCTGTTTTCAAGGCCGGCCTTGCGCAAAATGGATTTGGCTCTTGCATTGGTGTAGAGCAGATACGGGGCCGTCTCACCCTCAAAATCAAGCATGTCCTCCCAGGTGAAGACGATGTCGCGCTCACGGCCGTTTTTCAGGAAATTGAACTGCACGGCCGCGACACCGACTCGTTCCGCAATTTCCGCAATCTCCTGCTCAGACAAGTCGCTGCCTCTGAGCTCGGCATTTTTGACGATGATTTCCCTGGTTTTGGCTACTGCTTCATTGAGGAAATCCTCAAGTAGAATGACATCGCCCGAGCGTGTCGACATCTTCATGCCCGGAAACTTGACCGTGCCAAAGGCAACGTGCACGCAGCCCTCAGCCGCGGGTACACCGGCCTTTTCCAATACTGTGAACACTTGTTTGAAATGCAGGCTCTGCGGGACACCGACCACGTAAATATTCTTTTTGAAATGCCAGTTTTCATATCGATAGAGGATAGCGGCCAAGTCACGGGATGCGTATATCGTAGTGCCGTCGGATTTCAAGATGATGCAGGGCGGCATTTTCTCATCGTCCAAACGAACCACTTTGGCCCCTTCACTGTCTTCCAGAAGTTGTTTTTCTTCAAGCAGCTTGACCACCGCGGGAATTTTATCCGTGTAGAAACTCTCGCCGTTTAAATTGTCAAACTGGATGTTCAAACGCTCATATACGCGATTGAATTCCTTCAGGCTGTCCGTACGAAACTCCGTCCAGAGCGCGGTCTCTTGTTCTCCGCCCTGTTCCAGAGCGCGAAAACGCTCGCGGGCCCGGTCTTCAAGCTCGGGATGATCCTTGGCCTCGTTGTGAAATTTTACGTAGATCCGGGTCAGTTCCTGAATGGCATTTTGCCTGACTGCTTCAGCGTCTCCCCACAAATCAAAGGCGACGATCAGTTTACCGAACTGGGTGCCGTAATCTCCGAGATGATTGAATCCCAGGCTCTTATAGCCCAGATGATGATAAATCCTCTTCAAAGATTCGCCCAGAATGGTCGTAAACGCATGTCCTACGTGGAAGGGTTTCGCGATGTTCGGAGAAGAATATTCGACGATGACGGTATCCTCTTGGCCCAAACGGCTGGCGCTGAACGCTTGTTCACTGTCCAGCACGGAACGAAGCACATCTGCCGTGAAGACCCGGGGGTCAAGAAATAAATTGAGATACGGACCCGCGACTTCAACGCGTGCCAGATACTCCGGTCGGTCTTTCAGACGTTCAGCAAGGTCCAGAGCAATCTGAGCCGGTGCTTTACGCAGCTTTTTAGCCAGCTTAAAGCAAGGAAAGGCATAGTCACCCAGGTCACTCTGGGGGGGTATCTCAAGTAAGGGATAAAGCTCGGCAGCCTCTGTATCAAGAGCCGTGGCCAATAAGTCAGCCAGAGCCTGGCGGTAATCCAACATCGCGCATCTCCTTTGATCGTAAATCGAATACGCCTATTTTAGCACAGCCCCTAGGATAAAAAGAAATGCGGCATGCCCTCGATTTCGACGAGAATCTGTCCGGGCGGTATGAGCTGTCCTGTGTCGTTGGTCCAGGGCTCGGATCCGCCGTTACAGGAGATCACCGCTTTTTGAGGTCCTTTGCCCTCATGTTCGAGCAAATCTTTACCCTGATGGAAGAAACGGCTGAAGCTAAAACCGCGTTCGGAGCATTTCAGCCATTTGATGTGACCGGTCCGCAGCACCTGATAGCTGTTACGCAGTCCCGCCAGCTTGACGAGATGTTCCTGAATGTCTCCGGGAGGATGCTGCCAGGGAAAAGTACGGCGGTTAAAGGGATCCCTGTAACCTTCCATACCACGTTCATCGCCATAATAAATGCAGGGACTGCCCGGATAAAGAAAGGCCACCGAATATGCGAACTTAAGCAGCATTTCTCCTCTGAGGCGTTCCTCAGGCGAGAGGTAAATATGCGCGTGCTGGGCCCGGCTGCCGGGATCCTCCTGACCGGCCGCAGACGTTATGAAGCGTGGCGTATCGTGACTGGAAAGCAGATTCATATTCGCGGCAAAAGCCATCGGTGGATAATTTTCGCGGATATTGTCCAGGAGGTCGCGTAAACGAGGTGCGTCGATCTGCCATTTACAGAAGGCCAGGATGACGTCCCGGAAGGGGTAGTTCATGATGGAGTCGTGGGTATTGCCCAAGATAAAGTCCCGATAATTACCATAGCTGATTTTACAGCTGGCATCTTCCCAGACCTCTCCCAGGACGACGGCGTTGGGATTGTACTTCTTCACGGTACGCCTCACGGAACGGATAAACCCATCGGGAAGCTCGTCAGAAACATCAAGACGAAAACCCATGACACCGCGTTTCAACCAAAAAGCGAGCACACCTTCGGGACCGAAAATATACTCTCGGAAAGAGAGATCGAATTCATTCACCGCAGGCAATTCAGGAAAACCCCACCAGGAATCGTAATAGACATTGCGCTCGTCAACCTTGATGTTGTACCAGCCATAAAAGCGGGACGGGGCTTTTTGTTGAGCGGCGCGATAGGCCCCCATGCCGGGAAAGCGGCCATATTTATTGAAATAGAGCGAATCAGCTCCGGTATGGCTGAACACTCCATCTAAAATTATGCCGATACCGTGCGAACGCGCTTCATTGACCAGCTGATCAAAATCCTCCATAGTGCCCAAAATCGGGTCGATTTCCATGTAGTTGGCCGTGTCGTAGCGGTGGTTCGAACGAGCCGCGAAAATAGGGTTGAGGTAGAGCACCTTGATCCCCAACATACTCAGGTGAGCCAGATTTTCGCGAATTCCTTTTAAACTGCCGCCGTAAAAATCACAGGCAATGTAGCCCGTTTCGGGTTTTCCCTTGATGTCAACATCCTCTGACCAGAATTCGTGATAAATGCGTTCGGAGACCGGGCGCGCATGAACGAGTTCATTGTAGGAAAAGTCCTTATGTCGGGCAAAACGATCCGGAAAAATCTGGTACATCGTATGTCCTGCGTACCACGCAGGTGTTTGAAAATCCGCTTCATAAACGGTGATTTGGAAAGGAAAACGAAAATGCTCTTCGTCAGGGCCAAATAAGGGCGCATCCGGCCCCCAGGCTGCTTTTCCGGGTTGACCCGGATCGGTATAAACGAAATGACCGAGGTGATCTTTCGTCCTGACTTCAAACCAGTAAAACAGCAGGCAGGCCTCATCCGGGGTACGAAGCCGCGTTCTGAAACGATCAGACTTTCCCACACTATGATGATTGTGTGCCTGTGTCAAATTTGATTCAGTGAAAGTACGCATCATGACCTGTCCCCGCGCAAAAGCAGTCAAGCCGTAAGCATAGTGAAGTAAAACGAAATCAACGCCTACCTCTGCGTCTTCAATCTCGATTTCGAGCTGCACGTAGGCATCCGTGGGTAAAGCCCCAAAAGGATCCCTGTATTTTAATTCGCGGGTGTTGTGTAAAATATTCATTTTGTCAGACTCTCCACTCAAGCATTGAATTATCACATTATCCTTACCTTTTGTCAAAAACAGTCCAGTACAAGTTATCCCCCGCACCGGACTGTCTGATAATCGTGAAATCTACTGTTTGAGCAGTTCTATGTTTAATTTTTGACAGCTGCCTAAGGCGTGAAAAAATCAGCTTTCGCCTGTTCCATCACCGTTGCATAAACATCCAGATACTTGTCAGCCGACTTGTTCCAACTGAAGTCAGTGGTCATTCCGGTCTCAACCAACGCACTCCATGCCTCTTTATTATTGTTGTATACATGGCAAGCATATTTGGTCGTGAAGAGACACTCATGAGCGTTGATGTTACTGAAGGAAAAGCCATTGCCTGTGCCGGTAAACTGATTGTAAGGGAAAACCGTGTCTTTCAGGCCACCGGTTTCACGAACGATCGGCACGGTGCCGTAACGCATGGATATCATCTGAGACAATCCACAGGGTTCAAAAATGGAAGGCATCATGAACATGTCCGAACCTGCGTAAATGCGATGGGCCAGGGCGTTGTCAAAGGTGATGGCCGCCCTGAAACGGTCGCCTCTGCGGATCGCGATGTCCTTCAAGGCATTTTCGTAGAAAGGATCGCCGGTTCCCAAAATAATCATCGACGTGTTGTTGTCGAGCAATTCATCGAGGATACGCAGCAGTAAATCCAAACCCTTCTGGTCAACGATTCGGGTGATCATGCCGATAAGCGGCCATTCGCGCGGACAAGAAAAACTCATCTCATCCTGTAGAGCGGCTCGACAATCAGCCTTTCCCTGCTTCCAGCTCTTGACATCATAGTTGGCGGCGATGAACTTATCCGTAGCGGGATTATTTTCTTCCATGTCGATTCCGTTGAGGATGCCGCTGAGTTTGTAGGAGTAGTTGCGCAAAACACCGTCCAGACCTTCACCGTAGAAGTCCGTCATGATTTCATTGGCATAAGTTTCTGAAACCGTTGTCACAGCATGGCTGTATACGACGCCCGCTTTCATGAAATTGGGTACGCCATCTTTAAGAACACCAAATTCAGTCATGAAGCTGGCCGGCAGATCCAAAAGATCCGCGATGCGCTCGACGCCATGAATGCCCTGATATTTCAAGTTGTGAATCGTATAGACACACTTGACATGGGTGTGATAGCCGGAGGGGTGATAGTGTGCTTCAAGGAGTACCGGAATCATGCCGGACTGCCAGTCATGGCAGTGTATGATGTCAGGTTCAAAGCCCATTGGCTCACCCATGGCTTCCAGCGCGGCTCTCTGGAAAAAGCAGTAGCGTTCGATGTCAAAGCTGTAATCCAGGTAGATGGCATCATAATTGAAGTAGTATTCATTGTCGATGAAGTAATAGGTCACGCCTCTGTCTTCCAGCTTCAACAGTCCGCTGTACATGGATCTCCAGCCCATCTTGAGCATGGACCAGCGCACGAACTGCAAGCGTTCCGAGTATCGATCTTTAATTCTTTTGTAGAGTGGCATGATGACTCTTGCGTCCACACCCATGGACGCCAACTGTTGTGGCAGTACTCCGACCACATCTGCCAAACCGCCCACTTTCGCGAATGGAGCGACTTCAGATGAAACCATCAGTACTTTGAGTTGACTCATACGACAGCCCCCTTCCCAATAACTACGGGATAGCCTTTTTGACCAATAAGCTTGATTCCGGGACGAATCATGCAGTCCTTGTCGATGATGACATTTTCCAATTCACACGCTTCTGAAATGTAGCTGTCCTGCAAAACGATACAGTTCTTTAATTTCGCCTGACCGCTGACAGTCACGCCACGAAACAACATCGAATCCGTGACAGAACCCTGAATCATGCAGCCATCCGAAATCACACAGTTGTTGACGATGCATCCGCTGCTGTAGTAAGTGGGTGCTTCGTCTTTGACCTTCGTGAAGACGAGCTCATCCGACCAGAACAAAGCTTCCGAATTTTTGGGCTCGATCACGGCCATGGTCGCGTCGAAATATTCCTGGATGGAATTGATCCGCAGCAAAAGGCCTTTGTATTCCATTGCATAGACATTCAAGCGTTCACAAAGCTTAACAAAGTTACTGATGCTGAAAGATTTTTCACTGCGCGAAACCGATTCGGCCAAAATGCTCACAAAGAGCTCTCTTTCAATAATCATGACATTGATAAGTCTGCGGTTTGACACGGGGCTCATCGGATTTTCGTAAATGGTTTTGACCTTCCCGCTGCGTGCCATGTCAAGAATATAATTATTGTTCGATTCATTGTCACCGTCACGATTGTACATCACGCTGATGTCGGCTTTTTTCTCAATGTGGAATTTTAGGAGTTCATCAAATGTAGCGGAAAAAACGATATCACTCGCTCCGACCACGACATACTTTTGTTTCAGTTCCCTGTAAAAGGATACTATTCCGGTCAGATCATCACTCGAACCGAGATAGGAATCCGAAATCACACCCGGCGTCAGGAAATACAAGCCTTGGTGTTTGCGGTCCAAGTCCCAGGCACTGCCGGAACCGATATGATCCATCAAAGATTTATACTTGTTGAAAGTGGAGATTCCGATGGTAAAAATTCCTGAGTTGACCATGTTGGAAAGCATAAAATCGATGATGCGATAACGACCGCCAAAAGGCATGGCCGACAGTGCGCGCGGGCGAGACATTTCACCCAATTGTATTCTACGGTCATCTGCAATGATAAGACCTGCGACATCTTTGATCATTTTTATCTCCTCCTTACATTGCGAACTGCTGGTTGCAACGCTCGATGACTTCATCAAAACCACGCTCTTCATCATAGGTAACCATGCAGTTGCCGGGTACTACTGCGCCGCTTTTAATGGTCAAAGCACCATCGATCAAGCTGATATTGTTTGAACAGATCTTGTTGTTGTAGTAAGGGGTGCCTTTGCCATCGGAGCCGCCGATTTTGGCGTTTTCACCAATGATCGTATCCATGCCCACGATGCATTTTTCAACGACCGCTCCCCGCTTGATGTGGACACCGGGCATCAAAACCGAGTCCTTGACCACCGCGCCTGCGTCAATTTTTACACTGTGCGACAAAACCGAGTGTTCAACGCTGCCGTAGATCATACAGCCGTCCGTCATGCATGAGTTTTTAATGGAAGCATCTTTGGCGACGAAATGGGCCGGTTTGACGGGATTTCGGCTGTAGATCCTCCAGGAGGCATCGCGGAAATTAATTTCATCGGGGCTGTCCAGAATATCCATATTGGATTCCCAGAGTGATGAAAGTGTACCCACATCTTTCCAGTAACCCGAGAAAGTGTAACTCATCAATTTTTTACCACTATTCAGCAGTTTGGGGATAATATTTTTACCGAAGTCATGAGAGGACTTTTCGTCGGCTTCGTCTTCAATCAAAACCGGTCTCAAGACGTCGTAACTGAAAATGTAGATTCCCATTGAGGCAAGGTTGGATTTGGGATTGGCGGGTTTTTCTTCAAATTCGACAATTTTACCTTCTTCATCGGTGTTCATGATGCCGAAACGCGGGGCTTCATCCCAGGGGACTTCGTAAACGGCAATCGTGGCGGCCGCCTCGTTCGCGATGTGTTCGGCCAGCATTTTATAATAGTCCATTTTGTAAATGTGGTCTCCCGAAAGGATCAAGACATAGCCTGGATTAAAATTGTCAATAAACTGAATATTCTGGTAAATTGCATTCGCGGTATTTTTATACCAGTCGCTGCCTGAACTTTGTTGATAAGGAGGAAGAATGAAAGCGCCACCATTGCTTCGGTCTAAATCCCAGGGGTGACCGTTTCCCACATAAGTATTCAGGGCCAGAGGTTGATATTGTGTCAAGACGCCTACCGTGTCGATGCCTGAGTTGATGCAGTTACTGAGCGGGAAATCAATGATACGGTAACGACTACCATAGGGAACTGCCGGTTTCGCGACTTTATAAGTCAGCGCACCCAATCGTGAGCCTTGCCCACCTGCCAGAATCATAGCGATCATGTCTTTTTTCAAGGGAATCCCTCCTATCCATTGTGCATATAATAACCAACTTTGGAATTGTTGATTCGGGTATATATTACCATTATTTCTAATGGATTTGCTAACACAAGAGCCCTTTCACAAACAATATTTGTACAAAATGTCGGTTAGTATCCATAATAATCGTCATAATGACACCCCCAACACCACTTGTTAAAACGCGTTTAATCTGAATTCAATCACACAGGTTCAGAAACGTGTTTTATGATGAGAGTGGACAAAGGAGGCAGTCGAAATAATAGACTGTCTGCCATGCCTCCGCAGGCTTCGCCGCAGCTTTCCAACTTATCCACTGCATGCGCGTCGGCAAAAATCGGATAATCGCTTCCACCATATACGCTTTCATCACTGTTGAGCAGGACTTTGTAACGACCGGAAAAAGGAACGCCGATCACAAAATCGTCAATCGGACTGGGAAGCATGTTAAAAATGACCAGACAAGGCTCTTCCGCCTCCGCGGCGCGAATGAATGAAAAAACAGACCGTTCCGCGTCATCCGCTTCCACCCAGACAAAACCGGACCAATCCACGTCGTTGGCCCAAAAAACCGGATCTTCCTTATATAGTTTGTTCAGATGGGCTACGTAGGCTTGCAGCTTGCGGTGCATTTCATAATCCAGGATGTACCAGTCCAGGGCTTCGTAATAATGCCATTCGGAAAATTGCGCGATTTCACTGCCCATAAACAGCAGTTTTGGACCGGGATGGGTCATCTGATAAGCAAGTAAGTTGCGGTAGCTCGCGAACTTGCGCCAGTAATCTCCGGGCATTTTGTCGATGAGGGATCTTTTTCCATGGACCATCACATCGTGTGAATAAGGCAGAAGATAACGTTCTTTAAAGGCGTTGACCAATGCTGAGGTGATGCGTTGCTGCTGGTAAGGTCTATGGACGTAGTCCGATTTAAAATAGTCTATCGTCTCGTGCATCCAGTCCAGGTTCCACTTAAAGCTGAAACCCAGACCGTTATCTGCAATGGGATGGGTCGCGCGATCGCAGTTGGATGTGTCGTCCACAATTGTAAGCAGTGTAGGATGCTGTTTGTGCAATCGCTGATTCAACGACCTGAAGAATAAGGCAGCTTCGGCGTTAAGGCGCAATTCGGCCGCATGAGAATTGTGAATCACTTGCTCAGTATCGCTGTAAAGCACGCTGGCAATCGCGGCAAAACGGAGACCGTCAACGTGATATTCTTCTATCCAGAAAAATGCGTTGGAGAGTAGAAAGGAGCAGACTTCAGGGCGGCCATAATCAAAAACGAGGGTGCCCCAGGTTTTTCGATCGTTGAGCGCTTCGTCCGGATACTCATACAAGGCTTGGCCGTTGAAACGTGCCAGGCCTTGCTCATCTTTCGGAAAATGGGCCGGGACCCAGTCCAAAATCACGGCAATACCGGCCTGGTGCAGACGGTTGATCAAATTTTTAAATTGCCGGGGCGTACCATAACGGGCCGTCACTGCGAAATAACCGCTGACTTGATAACCCCAGGAGGCGTCCAGAGGGTGCTCCTGGATGGGTAGAAATTCAACATGGGTGTAATGCAGGTCCAGCAGATAGGGAATCAATTCATCGGCGATTTCGTCGTAATTCATAAATGAGCCGTCGTTGCGGCGGCGCCATGAGCCTAAATGCAGCTCGTAAATATTGATGGCTTGAGAGGCGTCATGTGGAACACGTTGTTTTAAAAACTCCTGGTCTCCCCAGTCATAGCTTGTCCCGTCTTCCAAAATCGAAGCGCTCAGCGGCCGCAGCTCTGAGCGGGTGCCATAGGGATCGGCACGATAGACAATTTTCCCCTCTAAATCCTCAATGGCGTATTTATAGCATTGAAAGGCCTGTGCTTCAGGTACACAGCATTCGTAAATCGCCGGACTGACTTCATGCATCGGATGCGCCTCAAGGCGCCAGTCGTTGAAATCACCTGTTACTGAAACCCTGGCCACCTGCGGAGCCCACAATCTGAAAAGATAACCCGCACCACTCCGGTGAGCCCCAAAATAGCGAAAGGCATGCGTTTCCTGACCGAGATGGAAAAATTCTACAGACTTCATCGTTACTTCTCCTCGCTTTGAAAAGCGTTTTCGAGTACGTTGACCTGTCTAAATTTTACCATGTGTCGGGGAATTTGTATCGAAATGACCGCATGCATCTGTTATGATGAAAGCATTTAAAGACTGGTCTGAGCACATTGACTCAGCCAAAGGATGGATGTATGCCACAGGACATTTATTTCGCCGCGGGTCTGCTGGTCCTGCTGCTGCTCTACTTGCTGTATCGCTTAAAGCTGCTGAACAACGATGTCATGCGCTTGAGGAGGGAACTCAAAAACGTTTCCGGCATCCCTCTCGCTAAAGCGGAGGAAGCCCGTGCTGCTCAAACCGAGCTCACGGATGACAGTGAATTGGTCAGTGTGCTGACCGCCGCGATCATGGCGTTTGAAAGTTCAAATGGGCGTGGTTCATCGTCAGACAAGAGTGTGCCCGCTCACGGTTTTGTCATTCGTCGCATTGTCAGAATCAGTTAGTCCGGGGCCTTTTCCACTTTTACCTATGAAAAAAGCGCTACCCGAGCGGCAGCGCTTTTTTATATTTCAGAACGATCCAATCATCGCTGTTTTGCTCGTCTTCTGATAGAAGGCCGCTTTTTTCGAGGGCGGCTTTAACCTCATCGGCTTTGTGCCTGATGATTCCGCCTAGAATCAAATGGCCGCCTGGAGCCAGCTTTTTGGCATAGTCTTCGGCCAGGAGCAAGTGAATTTCGGCCAGAATATTGGCTGCGATGACATCGTAGCGTTCAAGCCGGGCGTCTTTGAGCTCACCCGCGTGACAATCGATCAAGGATGCGCAGTCGTTTTGGGCCGCGTTGTCAAAAGCCACTTGCACAGCGTCAGAATCGATGTCGATGGCTTCACAAGAGGCCACACCGAATTTGGCCGCGGCAATGGCGAGAATGCCTGAGCCGCAGCCCAGATCCAGGAAGGAGCGGCCTGCGAGGTTCATTTCAGACAGAAGCTTCAGACAGAGCGCGGTGGTCGCGTGTTCACCGGTGCCAAAGGCAGAACCGGGATCGAGTGAGATGACCATTTCCTCCGGACCTGCCCGGTATTCTTCCCAGCTGGGGCAGATGGTCAGCTTGTCCGTGATTTTCAAAGGGTGATAATGGACTTTCCAGGCATTGGCCCAATCGGCCTCATGCACGGCTTGGCACGCCACCAGGCCCTCGCCGACGTCAAGGAACTCACGCATGAGTTCCAGCTGCGCGGTGATCTGTTCACGCAGCAGCTGCTCGTCTGAGGCTGAAAAATAGGCGCGCACCCGCACGTATTCAGGCAAGCTCCCCAGGAATTCGGCGTCTGAGTAGATCAAAGAATCAGGCGCGTGGACCAGGGCCCTTATTTCGTCGGGGTCTTCCGTGGCGACACCCCTCGCCCCCTCGCGTAAAAGCAGATCAGCGACCGCTTCGGCCGCCTCTTCTGTCGTGTGAATCGTAATTTCCCACCAGCTGGCCATCAGGTAAACAAGTCCTTGATTTTTTTGAAGAAACTGCCGCGTTTCTGATAATTTTTATCGCCCAGACTGGCTTCAAATTCATTCAGCAAGCGACGCTGTTCATCGCTCAGATGACGGGGCACCTCAAGGATCACGGTGACAAAGTGGTCCCCGCGCTGGCCCGGGCGGTTGATGATGGGAATACCTTTGCCCTTGATGTTGAGGATATCACCGGGCTGGGTCCCTTCTTTCAGTTTATACATGACATTGCCGTCGAGTGTGGGCACTTCGATTTCAGCTCCGTTGACCAGTTGACCGAAAGTCAGCGGCATGTCGCAGTAACTGTTGAAGCCCTTGCGCTGGAAGAGGCTGTGGGGTTTGATACTGACTTCGACGTACAAATCTCCGCTGGGGCCCCCAAGGCTGCCCGCTTCCCCTTCTCCGCGCAAAGTCAACATTTCGCCGTTGTTGATACCGGCCGGAACTTTGACCTGGAGTTTTTTGGACTTGTTCATGCGCCCGTTGCCGCGGCAAACGCTGCAAGGGGTGTCGATTTTTTTACCTGTGCCTCCGCAGGTCCGGCAGGCCGACTGGGTCATCATGTTTCCGAACATGGTCTGCTGGCGCTGTTGGACGACCCCTGAACCGTTACAGGTTGGGCAGGTTTCAACCTTGCTGCCGGGCTCCGCACCGCTGCCGTGACAATGGTCACAATGATCCTCGCGGTTGAAACTGATGTCGCGGGTCGTGCCGAAGGCTGCTTCGGTGAATTCCAGACTCATGCGGTAACGCAGATCCGCGCCGCGTTTGGGTCCGTTACGACGGCTGCCGCCGCCCCCGCCGCCGCCAAAACCAAAGCCGCCACCGAAAAAAGAACCCAGGATGTCGCTCAGGTCGATGTCAAAACCACCGGGGCCGCCAAAGCCCTGGCCGTCTACGCCGGCGTGGCCGAACTGGTCGTATTGCTGCCTTTTGCCCTGGTCACTGAGCACCGAGTAGGCTTCAGCCGCCTCTTTAAACTTGGCTTCTGCTTCTTTATTGTCCGGGTTCACGTCGGGATGGTATTTTTTCGCGAGCGTACGATAAGCTTTTTTCAGCTCGTCGTTATTCGCATTTTTATTGACCCCAAGTACCTCGTAATAGTCTCTTTTTTCTGCCACCGCACAGACCTCATTTCGTTAAATATCAAGATGGTTTCGTTTTTTATGCTACAGCTTAACACGAACAGACGGGACTTGCCCTCATTGAAGTCAAGTCCCAGTCAAATTTCAGCGTAGTTGTGGAGACTTAGTTGTCGCCGCCGGCATCTTTGAATTCCGCATCGTAGGTTCCGCTGCCCGGTGCTTCGGTGCCCGCGTTCGGGTCTTGCCCTGCGTTGGGATCTTCATGTGGTGCTTGCTGTTGATACAGCTTCTCGGACAGTTTGTAAATGCTCTGCTGTAAGGCTTCAGTGTCGCGTTTCATGTCTTCCAGGTGGTTGGAGGCGATACTCTTTTTAAGTTGTTCCACAGCCTCATTGACAGGAGCTTTGTCGTCTTCGCTCAGCTTGTCGCCCACGTCTTTCATGGTTTTCTCGGCTGAATACAGCACAGAATCCGCATTATTTTTGGTTTCGACTTCTTCTTTGCGCTTTTTATCTTCAGCAGCGAATTGCTCGGCTTCTTTGACTGCTTTATCGATGTCCTCGGTGGACAGATTGGTCGAAGCGGTGATGGTGATGTGCTGTTCGCGGCCGGTGCCTTTGTCTTTAGCCGTTACTGCGACGATACCGTTCGCGTCGATGTCAAAGGTGACTTCGATCTGCGGAACGCCACGGGGTGCTGAGGCGATGCCGTCCAGAATGAAGTTACCCAGGGATTTGTTGTACTGGGCGATTTCGCGCTCACCTTGGAAGACGTGGACATCCACTTGCGTTTGTCCATCCGCGGCGGTCGAGAAAATCTGGCTCTTTTTGGTTGGGATGGTCGTGTTGCGCTCGATGATCTTGGTGAACACGCCGCCCATGGTTTCAATACCGAGTGAGAGAGGGGTCACGTCGAGCAGCAGGAGGCCTTTGACATCGCCGGTCAAAACACCCGCCTGGATGGCTGCACCGATTGCGACGCACTCGTCAGGGTTGATGCCTTTGAAGGGTTCTTTACCAAAGAAACGCTGCACGCTTTCCTGGACGGAAGGGGTACGGGTCGAACCACCCACGAGCAAAATCTTGTCGATCTGGCTCTTTTCAAGGCCGGAATCTTTCAAGACCGCACGCAAAGGTATCATGGTCTTCTCGACCAGATCAGCGGTGAGTTCATCGAATTTCGCGCGGGTCAGGCTCATATCGAGATGCTTGGTACCGCTCGCGTCTGCTGTGATGTAAGGCAGATTGATGCTGGTTTGAGCGACACTGGATAATTCGACTTTGGCTTTTTCAGCGGCGTCTCTGAGGCGTTGGAAGGCCATTTTATCAGTCGTCAAGTCGATGCCTTCGGACTTGCGGAATTCCGCGACCATCCAGTCGACAATCTTCTGGTCGAAGTCATCGCCGCCCAAACGGTTATTGCCGTTCGTGGCCAGCACTTCGAAGACGCCGTCACCAATTTCAAGCAAGGATACGTCGAAAGTACCGCCGCCCAGGTCGAAAACCAGGATTTTCTGATCGTGTTCTTTATCCAGACCGTAAGCTAAAGCGGCCGCGGTGGGTTCGTTGATGATGCGTAGGACTTCCAGACCGGCAATTTTACCCGCGTCTTTGGTCGCCTGACGTTGAGCGTCAGAGAAATAGGCCGGGACTGTGATGACGGCTTGAGTGACTTTTTCGCCCAGGTAGGACTCCGCGTCTGCTTTTAATTTCTGCAAAATCATCGCGGAAATTTCCTGTGGTGAATAGTCTTTGCCATCGATGTTGACTTTGTGGGTGCTGCCCATTTCGCGTTTGATGGATGAGACGGTACGGTCAGGGTTGGTGACGGCTTGACGTTTGGCGATTTGACCAACCAGACGTTCACCGGATTTTGTAAAAGCGACCACGGATGAAGTGGTGCGGGCTCCTTCGGAATTTGGGATGACAACAGGCTCGCCGCCTTCCAAAACGGCTACGCAAGAGTTAGTGGTTCCTAAATCGATTCCTATGACTTTTGACATTTTATGTTCCTCCTAAATAAATTAGCTTGTTTTCCATTGAGGGGAGGTTTTGCCTCCCGTTTCCGAACGCGCACGTCCGGATCTATCGCCACCGCCTGAGCGGATTGTCTTAATTCGCGACTTTGACCACGCTGTGACGCAGGACTTTGTCGCCGATCATGTAGCCTTTGAGAAATACTTCAACAATTTCGGCACTGCCTTTTTCTTCGTCTTCAACATGCAAAACCGCCTCATGTAAGTTCGGATCGAAGTTCGCGCCCAAGGCCGGAATTTCTTTCACATTCAGCTTTCCGAGGACTTCTTCGGCCTGTCTTTGTACCAAAACGACCCCGTCCGCAGCCAGTTTCGACTCATCATGCTCGATGCCCTGCATGGTCTTCAAGGCACGATCCAGATTGTCCAGTATGGGGAGCCACATGCTGCAAACGTCCATCACCGACTTAGAGTAGAGATCTTCTTTCTCCTGGCGGCTGCGTTTTCTGAAATTGTCGTATTCGGCAGCCAATCTGAGCTTCGCCGCATTGGCATCGGTCAAGTCGGCTTTAAGGGCGTCGATTTCGCTTTGTAAATCGCTTAGATCCTCGGCCGAGGGCAGGCGCTCAACAGTACCTGTTTCGGTCTCGTCCGCATCAGCAGCAGTCATTTCTTCAAGGCTTTCGTCTGCTTCTTTTACCTCTGCGATCGTTTCTTCGTATAGTTCGACTTCCTCGTGGAGTTTTTTCTTATCCTCCGCTCTGCCGCTCTTGTCCTTTGATTTATGCATGCCTGTCATCCTCCATATGCATCAGTTCATCCATGGCTTCACGAACGAACCAGATTTGTGAAATTACATTGCTGTAAGCCATCCGCCTCGGACCAACGACCCCGATGCTGCCCACGATCTTGTCGCTCACCTTATAGGTGCTGGTCACAAAACTGCAGTCTTTTAGGCTCTCGAGTGCAAGTTCCTGACCGATGCGAATCATAAAATCAGGTTTCGCTTCCGCCGGCATCAGTGAGGTCAGCCGTTCTTCAGCTTCATCCGAGCGACCTTCACCCGCGATTTTTTTGTGTTTCGGGTCCATCAGTCCGATGATCAAACCATTCTGAGAAAGGGTGTCCACAATGGCCCGCGCCTTACCCATCGATTGAAATTCCGGATGTGAAAAAATATTGGGCATCCCATCCACATAACTGTCCAGGTTTTCGGCCTGTTTGATCGAAACGTAAGTTTCATATAAGACTTGATTGAGCAAGCTCTCAGGCAAAACGACCCCCTGCAACGCAGTGGCGACCGTCACCAAAGTGATGTCCTCCAGGGGCATGCCGGCCAAATTGTGCTCGCAAGCTTCCGCAATCATACGCAGTTGTTCAGCGTCCAATAAATCCGGAATACGCACCACGCGGTCTTTGACCAGGCCTGCGCTGACCACCACCACAACCAGAGCCCTGCCCGGTTCAATCATCAGCATCTTGATTTGAGACAGCTGACCTTGAGTCAGACGCGGGGTCAACGCGACTGAGGTGTAACCGGTACCGCTGGACAGGATCGCCGAGGCGTTCTTTAACAAATCAGGCAGGTCCTTGAAATGACTCTGCAGTGACCTTCTGACGTTTTCGCGGGTCGAAGCGTCCAGCTCGTTGACCGTAACCAGAGAATCAACATAGGCGCGGTAGCCTTTGTCAGACGGGACACGGCCGGCGGAGGTGTGGGGAGATTCCAGGTAGCCTTGCTGTTCCAGTTCGGCCATGGTATTGCGCACCGTGGCAGAGCTGAGGGGCAAAGCGTATTTTTCAACCAAACTTTTGGAGCCCACCGGTTCAGCCGTCTCGATGTAATCATCGATGACTGCCTTGAGAATGGTTTTTTTACGTTGATCCAAGCTCATCGGGGTGCTCCTTGCATTTTTTAGCACTCAAGTTGCTCGAGTGCTAAAACAAATTTACACCCTTATGAAATGAATGTCAAGGATAATCAAAGTCATTTTTGAGAGATCAGCGATTATGTCACCCCCTAAGTAATCAGCGATTATGTCACCCCCCCCGTGTTATTACTATTACATGTGTGAAATAAGTGATTCTAATGCGAGGACTATTTTATTGATTAGGGATTGTTTGGAAGGGAAATTGACTAATGCTCAAGTGGCAGACTTACTTGAGCTTTCGATTCGTCAAGTACAACGTAAAAAGGAGAAATGGCGTCAAGCTGACAACCCTACTGCAATCCTACACGGAAATCGATTAAATCGACCCGCCAATAAGCTCTCTGATGAAGAACAGGATCGCCTGGTGGCTTTGTTACTTACAGATTTAGAGGGACTAAATTACGCTCATGCCAAAGACGTTCTCTTCGAT
>CAYNZF010000042.1:0-19090 GCA_964401615.1 uncultured Oscillospiraceae bacterium | reverse complement strand
CCGTTATCGATACGACTGTCGAAGGCGACAACATTTTGTCCGTCAGCTTCGCGCAGAACCAGGGTTCCTTCCTGGCCGGCGCAGCAGCGGCTATGTTCACCACGAAGACCGACATCGCCGGCGTCAACAGTGACAAGGTGATCGGCTGGGTCGGCGGTATGGACATTCCCGTGCTGAGTGACTTCTACACGGGTTATGAGCAAGGTGCTAAATTTATTGACAAAGACGTTCAGGTTCTGCAGTCTTTTGCCGGTACCTGGAATGATCCCCTGAAGGGAAAAGAACTGACCCTGGCCCAATTCGCATCAGGCGCGGACATTGTCATGAACGTCGCCTCAGGCACAGGCCCGGGCATCCTGGAAGCGGCTAAAGAAGCCGGCAAATACGCCATTGGTGTTGACCTCAATCAAGACAACGATCAACCCGGTTCGGTTTTGACCTCCATGGTCAAACGCGTCGACACCGCTTGCTACACCATTATCAAATCTGTGGTCGATAAGAACTTTGAAGGCGGCGGAAGTCTCTATCTGGAAGTTAAAGATGGCGGTGTCAGTCTGACCGATTTCTCCGTTATCAAAAAAGCTCTGGGCGACAAATTTCCTCAGGACATCGTAGATAAAACGACTGAATTGGCAGACAAGATCGCTAAGGGCGAAATCACTGTTACGAATTTTGAAGGCTTCGGTCCTAAAAAATAGTTGCGATGCATAGCTAAGGTATGAGCGATAAACTGCCGGTTGCCCCCTGGGTATCTGGCAGTTTGTTTGTTGATTCAAGCATCGAGAGGAGAGCAGTGTGGAAAATTACATTGTTGAAATGAAAAACATGGTCAAAACTTTCGGTCCCGTGGTCGCGGTCAGGAACGGACAATTCAACCTGCGTGAGGGTGAGATCCATTCTCTGATCGGTGAAAACGGTGCCGGAAAATCGACCATGATGAAACTGCTATACGGCATGTACGATTATGACGAGGGTGAAATCAGTCTGCGCGGTGAGAAAATGACGAAACTGACACCTAAGTTTGTCATCGAGCACGGCATCGGCATGGTGCACCAGGAGTTCATGCTGGTGCAGGAACTGACCGTCATAGAAAATGTCATTCTGGGTTTTGAACCCAAAAAAGGTTTACGTATCGATTTTGAAAGCGCCCGGAAAGAGGTCCAGCAATATATTGACCTGTACCATATGGACGTGCAGTTGGATAAACGCATCAGCCAGATTTCGGTCGGTGAAGCTCAGCGTGTTGAAATTATCAAAGTTTTGATGCGCGGCGCGAAAATTATTATTCTGGATGAACCCACGGCCGTGCTCACACCACAAGAGGCGGAGGGCTTGTTCAAGATATTGGATAAATTGAAAAAAGACGGCCGTTCAATCGTGTTCATCTCGCATAAATTGGACGAGGTCATGGAAATATCAGATCGCATCAGTGTCATGCGTCAAGGGGCTTATATCGGCACGGTTGATAAAGCCAATACCAACGAAGCTGAACTGGCCCGCATGATGATCGGCCGCGATGTCTTCCTGAATATCAAGCGTGAACCCAGTGAAATTGGCGAGAATGTTTTGGAAGTCAAGGAGCTGTGGACTTCTGCCGAAAAAGAAATCTCTAAAATCAGAGGCTTGAGTCTGCATGTTCGAAAAGGTGAGATTGTCGGTATCGCGGGCATTGACGGCAACGGTCAAAGTGAAATGGTCCAGGCCATCACCGGTTTACGCGCTGTGGAAAAGGGTGAAATCATCCTGGACGGCAAGAACATTTCGAACCTTTCACCGAAAAAAATCAGGGAACTGGGCCTGGCGCACATTCCTGAAGACCGCAATACCAGAGGTTTGGCCCGCATGCTTTCCATCGAGGAAAATCTGGTGTCAGTCTCCTACGATGAAGAGCCTTATTCCAAGGCCCAAGTCATCAATCGTAAGGCCATCAACAGCCACGCACTGGAGCAGATTGAAAAATTTGATATCCGCCCCACAAATCCGAAACTTTTGACTTCAGCGATGTCCGGCGGCAATGCCCAGAAGGTGGTTGTGGCGCGTGAAGTGGAGGAGGCGGTCAAAGTACTCGTCGCGGCACAACCTACACGCGGTGTGGACATTGGAGCAATCGAATCGATCCGCTCAATTTTGCAGACGGTAAAAAAGGGCGGCGTGGGCATATTGCTCATTTCAGCGGACTTACAGGAAATCATTTCATTGTCCGATCGAATCCTCGTCATGTATGAAGGAAAAATCACCGGTGAACTCACCACTGAAGAGGCCAATGAAGAAGTGCTCGGCCTCTTGATGATGGGGGGCAAGTCGAATGCAGCAAAGGAGGCGGTCTGAATGAATCGTGAAACAAGTCAAGCTTTGTTTCGAATCCTTTTTACCTTGTTCGCAGCGTTTTTTATCGGCGCGATCGTCATCATCGCCATCGGACAAAATCCCATTGAAGCCTACGGGGCGCTCATCGCCGGTGCCTTTAAAGGGGCGCGTGGTTTTGGCTCGACATTGGCGATGTTTACACCTCTGCTTTTGACCTCGGCAGCGTTTGCCGTGGCTGCGAAAGCGGGCATGTTTAATGTCGGTGTTGAAGGCGCGGTTTTTCTGGGTGGCCTGGCTGCGGCATATGTGGGTGTAGAACTTGCCGCATTGCCCGGAATATTGCTTATTCTGCTTTGCTTCCTTGTCGCTATCGTGGTGGCCGCACTGTGGTCATTGATTCCGGCCTTGTTGAAAGTTTATTTGAACGTCAATGAGGTCTGCGTGACCATTCTTATGAACAGTGTGGCTTTCTATATCACCTCATATTTTGTTTCGGGCCCGATGAGTGCCGGCACGACCTTGGCTCAATCCAAACCGGTTGCCGCTACATTGAATAAACTTATGCCACCCAGCAGCGTGAATATCGGCCTTTTCCTGTCCATTATTGTCGTGGTGGCGCTTATCTGGCTCTTGAAGCGGACGACTTTCGGCTATCAGATCAAGGCCGTAGGTACGAACGCCAAGTTCGCCGAGACCTCGGGAATAGACCCGAAAAAGATCATGATCCGCGCCATGATGCTGTCTGGAGCAATCGGTGGTATCGCCGGCTGCATCGAGGTCCTGGGCGTGCACGGTTATTTCCTGAATAATTTCGCGGCCGGTCTCGGGGCAAGCGGTATGCTGGCCTCCCTTATCGTCAACAATAATCTGGCTTTCACTCCGGTTATGGCCTTTTTTCTGGCCGTACTTAAATCAGGCGCCATGGGAATGCAGCAAACGACCGGTGTGCCCAAGTCAATCGTCGACATGATTTCGGCCATCTTTATCATTATCGCCTGCATGAACATCGTCTTTACATTTAGGACTAAGAAGAAGCCGCTTGAACCGTCAGTGAAGAAGGAGGCATAAAATGGATTGGGGAAATATTTTCAACGTCTCTTTGATTTATGCAACCATCCGCTCGGCTACCCCGTTGATCTATGCTGCACTCTGTGCTGCCATTACACAACAAGCCAACATTCTCAACGTTGGTACAGAAGGTATCATGTTGACGGGCGCGTTTTTCGCGGTGGCGGGCAGCTTTCTGACGGGCAGCTGGGTGGTAGGTGTGCTGGTGGCCATGATTGCCGGCCTGATCATCGCCATGATCATGGCCGTCGGACACATAAAATTTAACGCGGACATCACGGCCATCGGTATGGCCATCAACATGTTCGCGCTGGCAGTGACCAAGTTCCTGCTCAATGCCTGGCTTAAACAGAGCGGCACCTTTTCGGATCCCGCCATCAAACCCATTCCGAAATTAAATATTCCGGCTTTGGATGGAGTACCCATTGTGGGCGAAATTTTTAACAATTGGTCCATCACCGAAATATTTGTTTTCTTTATGATTTTCGTTATTGCTTTCGTGTTTTACAAAACCGTCTGGGGCTTGAGACTGCGGTCTGTCGGACAGTTCGCGCAAGCGGCTCAAACCGCCGGTATCAAAGTCAACAGGATGAAATACCAGGCCATGGCCTTGTCCGGCTTGATTGGCGGCCTTGCCGGAGCTCACCTTTCATTAGGTTACAGTCAGCTGTTCACCGAGAACATGACCAGCAACCGCGGTTTTATGGGTGTGGCCGCTATGTTCTTCGGCGGAGCCGATCCCGTCAAAACAGCCCTGGGCTGTCTGGTCTTCGGTTTTTCTGACTCGGTCGGCGCCAGATTGCAGCCTCAGGGCGTACCCTCTCAAATCGTCCTGCTCATGCCCTACGTCGTCACGATCATCGTTCTGGCCATTTCCATGTTCACCCGCTACGAATCCAACAAAAAGCGCCAAAGCTCCCTTTTGGGAACTAATATGAAATGAGGATTACTTATGGCAAAACAGAAAATCATCCTGGATTGTGATCCCGGCCATGATGACGCAGTCGCCATCCTGGTTGCAGGCCGCAGTCCGGCCTTTGAAGTGCTGGGCATCACGGTGGTCGCCGGCAACCAGAGCCTGGAAAAAACCGTCATCAACGCCCAGCATGTCGTCGAGCATCTGGGACTCGATCTGCCCGTCTACGCCGGCTGTGACAGGCCAATGGTGCGGGAAAAAATGATAGCTGCCGACATCCACGGCGAAACGGGTCTGGACGGTCCGGTTTTTGCCCCGCTCAAGGGAAAAGCGCAGGACAAACACGCGGTTCTGTATATGGTTGAAACCCTTATGGCTTCGGCTGATGACATCATCGTGGTCACCTGCGGACCTATGACCAACCTCGCTATGGCCCTGCGTCTCGAACCGAAAATTGCCCAAAAGATCAAACGCATCGTTTTGATGGGGGGAAGCTACCAGCTCGGTAATGTCACCCCCGCTGCGGAATTCAACATCATCGCCGATGCGGATGCCGCGCATGTCTGCTTCAGCTGCGGGGCTCCGGTCACCATGGTGGGCTTAGATGTCACCCGTAAAGTGCTCTGCTACCCCGAAATCGTCGAACGTATGCGTAAAGTTGGTAACGTCGCCTCTGAGCTGTTTTGCGATTTGATGGCCCATTTCAACAAGGCACAGAAGGAAGTTTTCGGTTGGGAGGGCGGACCTTTGCATGACCCCTTGACCGTGGCCTGTCTGATCAAGCCGGAGGTCCTGACCACCAAATTTGTTCATGCCGAGGTGGATATTCGCGGAATGCAAAGCTACGGCCGAACCAACTGCGATTTTTTGAACTACCTCAAATTGGAACCGAATGTTGATCTGGGTGTAGAGGTCAATGTCGAGATGTTTTGGGACATCATTGAAGAAGGCATCAGAAATTATCAATGAAGCCCGGAAAGGACAGTTATGCTGAATTTGGATGAGGTGCTGAGCGCCAATCGCGCTCGCTACTTGGAGCACTTTAAAGAACTCGTCGCCCGTGATACGCATTGTCTGGGTCACGGGATCGAGGGTGGACTGGAAAAAGCCGGACAAGATTACCTGATCGATCTGTTCAGACAGATGCACGCCACTGAAATTCGTGTTGACCCAATGGACGAAGCGTTTATTCAAGCCGGCATGCGAGAACACAATGAAGGTAACCCCGGACATGTCTTTACTGACCGTTACAACGTCCACGCGCGCTTCGCGGGTTCGGGGGGGCCGAGCTTGATGTTCAACGGTCATATCGACACGATGCCCGCAGGCGACCTAAGCCGCTGGACGAGCCCTCCTCATGCTCCGGAGCTGCGCGACGGGAGACTGTACGGCCTTGGCACGACCGACATGAAAGGTGGATTGATGGCCGCCATAATGGCTGTGAAACTACTTCAAGATGCCGGCTGTGAGCTGCCGGGCGATGTGATCATCAGTTCGGTCTGCGATGAAGAAGGCGGAGGCAACGGATCCATCCAGGCCGTGATGCAAGGCATCAAAGCCGACGGGGTCGTGGTCTGCGAATGCAGCAGTGATGAATTGATTCTGGCGCACATGGGTTTTGTTTTTTTTAGAGTGCGCATCGAGGGTTTGGCGGTCCATTCCGGAGGAAAGTGGAAAGGGGTCAGCGCCATCGATAAAGCCATCAAGATCATTGCTGCACTGAACGAGCTGGAACACGGCTGGCTGCTGCGCTGCAAGCATCCTCTGCTGCCCGCACCCAATTTGAATGTTGGTGTGATCCGGGGCGGAACGGCGGGATCAACGGTGGCCGGTGATTGTATGTTTGAAGTATGCGTGCACTATTTACCCCAACAAATGTCATACCACTCGGTCGTCAATGCGTTTATGGACAGCGTGCAGCGCGTCGCTGCTGCTGATCCATGGCTGGCAGAACAGCCCCCAACGGTGGAGATTTACCAGGCGGGCGGTGCTTTTGAACAAAGTGAAGAAGATCCTCTGGTAGACCGTTTCAAGGCGGCCTATGAGAAGGTCTATGGTAAGAAAACCCCCATCGCCGGTTCACCGGCGGGTTGCGACAGCAGAGTCTGGAAGAACATCGCGGCTTGTCCCACACTTCAATTTGGACCGGGACATCTGGAGCAATGCCACTCAGTGGATGAATATCTGGATATCGAAGAATTCTTCAGGTACATCAGGCTTTACGCAGAATTGATCATGACAGACAGACGCTGATCATTTGTATAGGTGAAAAGGCGGCTAAAAGAAAGAGGAGAAGATAAAATGAGTAAAAAAGTACTTTTGACCGGTGAATCATGGATGAGCTACACGACTCACGTGAAAGGCTTTGACAGCTTCTACACAACGACCTACGCCACAGGTGAGGCTTTTCTGAAAAAAGCCCTGGAATCGGGCGGCTACGAAGTAGATTTCATGCCCAATCATTTGTGTGCCGAAGGTTTTCCCTTTGAATTGGAAAAGCTGCAGGAATATGACTGCATCATTCTCTCGGACATTGGCGCGAACACCTTGCTGCTGCCACTGCAGACCTTCTCCAAGAGCATCAAAATGCCGAACCGCTGCAATCTTTTACGCGATTATGTACTCCAGGGAGGAGCACTTCTAATGGTCGGAGGCTATCTGACTTTTGCCGGAATCGATGCCAAAGGAAAGTGGCACGACAACGCGGTGCAGGAGATCTTGCCGGTCGAAGTGCTGACCGTGGACGACCGCATGGAACACTGTGAAGGTGTAGCCCCGGTCACTGTCCAGGGCTATCACGAAATTTTCGAGGGTGTTGATTCGACCTGGCCGGAAGTCCTGGGCTACAACAAGACGATTGCCAAACCCGAAGCGGATGTCCTCGCGACAATCTGCGGAGACCCATTCATCGTCACCGCCACTTACGGTGCCGGAAAATCCGCGGTATTCACATCGGATTGTTCGCCGCATTGGGCACCACCGGAATTCTGTGAATGGGAGTCTTACGACAAACTGTGGCTCAACATCGTCGCATGGCTCACTAAAAAATGGGACTGACACAAACACAGCGCGAATCTGCTCAGCGGCTATTGGAAGATTTTTTGAACACCCCCAGTGTCAACGGCAGCGAAGGAGAGCGGAAATTCGCTGAAAAGATCTGCACCTGTTTTCAAGAGGCCGGTCTGGAGGCTCAGCTTGAGCCTCTAGATGAACGGCGGGCGAACGTAGGCGTTTGTATGCCCGGCCTGGATCGCAGCAGAAATATGGTCTTGAATGGTCACCTGGACACGGTCAAATACGGTGACCTGGAACGCTGGGCGACTCCACCGCACGTGGCTGCGCGTGTAGACGGCCGTTTGTTCGCGCGCGGGGCTGCAGACATGAAAGCGGGTTTGGCCGGAATGGTTTTTGCCCTGCTTGAAATGAAGCGACAAAAGCTTGTTCCGCCGGTGGACCTCAACTTTATCGCGAGCTGCGACGAAGAAGCCGGTGGTGCGGGTGCGGCGGCCTGCCTGGAAAAAGAATACTTGAAGCGGGCTGAATTCATCCTGATCGGCGAGCCGACCTCCTTGCAATTCGGACTCAGCGAAAAAGCGTGTAACTGGCTCAAACTGATCGTGCATGGGAAAACAGGTCACGGGGCCTACCCGGAACGCGGAGTGAACGCAATTGAACACGGCTTCAGGCTCCTGGAGCGGGTCAAAGCTGAGATCATCAAACACAGCCACCCTCTGCTGGGCGGATCGACAATGCAGATCACGCAGTTTTCCGGCGGAATCGCGCCGAACATGACCCCGGATCTGGCCGAATTCGTGCTCGACATCAGGAATACCCCCGATTTTGACAACGCAGCCTTATTCGATTTACTTAAACGTGAAATAGCTGCTGAGGCGCTTGCCTGTGGCGGCTTGCTCAGCGCGGAACTGAAGATCATCAACAGTCGCCCCCCGCTGGAAACCTCGCCCACAGCGGCCTGGGTCAAAGCGCTTGACCGGGCTTTCCGAAAAACCACAGGAAATGCACCGCAAAATTGCGGAGTGAGCTTTTTCACAGATGCGTCCTTGTTTGTGCAGGCCAATAAAACCGCGCCGATCTTGCTGTTCGGACCGGGAGAGGCCGAGCTTTGCCATCAGCCGAATGAATCCGTAGAATTAAGTCAATACGAACGTTACATTGAAATTCTATTGGAGTTTTTCAAGGTAGCTCAGCTGGGCTGAGGGCTGAGACAGGCACCGGACCGGATGCTGCAGGATGCGAATAACACGAAAAAAGGAGAAGGCCCCATGAAAATCCTCTGCTTTGGTTCCCTGAATATTGATTATGTTTACGAAGTCGACCATTTTGTCAAAGCGGGTGAAACCATGAGCTCGTTTTCGCTCACGACGTTTCCCGGCGGCAAAGGTCTCAACCAGTCCATCGCCCTGGCCAAAAGTGGACTTGAGGTCTACCACGCGGGCGCGGTCGGCTTCTCCGATTCGGACTTGCTGCTGGAGGCTTTGAACGAAGCCGCTGTGCATACGGACCTGATCGAGAAAGTGGCCGGCGCAAGCGGTCACGCGATCATCCAGCGCGACATGCAAGGGCAGAACTGTATTTTGCTTTACGGAGGAGCCAACCAGAGTATTGGCCCGGAAAAAATCGCCTCAGCGCTAAGTTACTTTAAGCAAGGAGACTGGGTCGTCCTTCAAAACGAGATCAACGGTAACGCGGCGATCATTGCTTTGGCGAAAGAGCGTGGGCTGACCGTCGCGCTCAATCCATCACCGATGAACGAAAAGATCCTGGCTTTGCCGCTCGAGCAAGTGGATTACTTTCTGCTCAATGAGACCGAAGCCATGCAGATTCTCGGCCTGGATGAAGAGCTGCAGCCCGCAGAGGCCCTCGACGCACTTCTGGAAAAATATCCGACGGCTAAGATCGTCTTGACTCTGGGGGGCAGAGGTTCCGCTTACGCGGATGCCGAAACACGCCTGCTGCAAGCCGTTTACAGGGTCCCGGTGGTGGATACGACCGCCGCGGGAGACACGTTTACCGGCTATTTCATCGCAGGCATCGTAGCGGGAAAATCTGCGGCAGAGGCCATGGATGACGCGGCTAAAGCGGCAGCCATCGCGGTCAGCAGAGCCGGTGCCGCACCGTGCATTCCGACGCGTGCGGAACTTGAGCAATTTAGGATTTGAGCAGCTAAACAGTAGGAAAACAGGTGGAAAATGCATTTACCAAAGGGTTTCAGATTGGGCGTCGCGACGGCCTCAGCACAGATCGAGGGAGGTGAAGTCGCCTCCAACTGGAACGCTTTTTCAGGGGCGGGAAGAATCAAAGACGGCAGCCATGTGGGCAGAGCCAACCGGCATTGGGAGCATTTGGCCGAAGACGTCGCCCTCCTGGAAGAGCTGGGCATCAAGGACTATCGTATGTCTCTGGAATGGGCACGCATCGAACCTAACGCAGGTGTGTTTGATGAAACCGCCTTGGCCCACTATCGTGCAGAATTGGAGCTGCTGAAAAGCAAAGGCATCCGCCCTTTGATCACGTTCTATCATTTCAGCCATCCGCTTTGGTTTGAGGCTCTGGGCAGTTTTACGAAAACTGACAACCTGCGCTTTTTCCTGCGCTACGTTGAGCGCTGCCTGCTGCGGCTGGGCGACCTGTGCGACACGTATTGCACCCTCAACGAACCCAACGTCTACGCGGTGCAAGCCTATTTATTCAAGCTCTGGCCCCCCGAACGAAGTTCAGTGCGCCTGGCCGTCAAAGTGATGAATGTCTTTATCACAGCTCATTTGGAAGCCTACAGCCTCATTCATCGCGTGCGCCGGGAGCAGGCGTGGAGCGGTACGCGGGTCAGTTTTGCCCATCACATGCGGATCTTCGAAGCGGCCACCACGCGTTTTCGGGATCGGCAAGGCGTACGGCTCTTTGATTTTCTCTTTCAAGACGGCCTGATGCGAGCCTGCTACAAGGCGGAATTTCGCTGGCCCTTCATCAACCATGCCCGCCTTCCGCAGGGTCAATACGTGGATTTCATCGCCATCAATTATTACACCCGCGACCTGATTCGTAATTTCAAGCAGGAAGTCAAGGCGGGGAGCGTGACCAATGACCTGGGCTGGGAGATTTATCCGGAGGGTTTGCTGCAATGCGCCAGAAAATGCCATGACTGCCTGCCGTTGGACATCATCATCACAGAAAACGGGATCTGCGACAATACGGACCGCCAACGCAGCGACTACATCGATCGTCACCTGGAGGTCATCGCGCTGTCGAGTTTACCGATCAAGGCCTACTACCACTGGTGTTTCATGGATAATTTCGAATGGCTGGAAGGTGAAAGTGCCCGATTCGGTCTGGTGCATTGCGACTTCGAGACCCAAACACGTACCATTAAAGCCAGTGGACGCCATTACGCGGAATTGATCGCGGCTTTGGAAGACGCGGATACGCAGAATTGAGAGGAGTCCAATCATGCAGGCAAAACGAAACCGCTTTTTTTACGGGGTAGGCACCATCGGGCGGGACATGGTTTACACGATCTTTTCCATGTACCTGATGTACTATCTGACGGACGTCTTGACCATCTCCAACAGGACCATGGTCAGCGTGACCCTCGTATTTATGTTGATGCGTATTTTTGACGCGGTGAATGACCCCTTCATGGGCATGATCGTCGACAACACCAGCTCGAAATTCGGAAAATTCAAACCGTGGATCGGGGGCGGTGCCGTAATTGCCGGAATTTTTACGATTTTGATGTTCGTTGATTTCAAGCTGCAGGGCGCCGCCTTCGTCTTTGTTTTTGCCTTGATCTATTTGCTCTGGGAGGTCTCCTACACGGCCAATGACATCGCCTACTGGTCCATGCTGCCGGCTTTGTCCGGCGACCAGAAGGAACGGGAGAAGATTGGCTCTTTTGCCAGAATCTGCGCGAATATTGGTCTCTTTTCGCTGGTGGTTGGTATAGTGCCCATCACCAAGGCCCTGACCGGCGCCCTGCAGAGCGAACAGCTGGCCTATCTGGTGCTGGCCATCGCCCTGGTCCTGCTCATGTTGATTTTTCAATTCATCATGCTGGCCTTTGTTAAAGAAGAAAAAGTGCAAGTCGCGCTTGAGAAACCGACCACATTCAGCGAGCTTTTTTCGGTGATTTTCAAAAATGACCAGCTGCTCTGGACCACCGTTTCCATGTGCCTTTTCATGATTGGATACACGACCACCACCAGCTTCGGCCTTTACTATTTTGAGTATATTTTCGGAAACAAAGACGCCTACTCGATTTTCGCTCTGGTCCTGGGCGTGTCCCAAATCACCGCGCTGGCGGTCTTCCCGCTTTTTTCCAAACGCTTCAGCCGCAAGTCGCTTTACCGTGCAGCCACGATCCTGGTCGTGCTGGGCTACCTCATCTTCTATCTGGCAAAAGAAAGCCTTCTGATCATCGCGGCCGCCGGCATCCTGCTGTTTGTGGGCCAGGCCTTTATCCAGCTGCTGATGCTGATGTTTATCTCGGATTGCGTCGAATACGGTGAGCTGAAGCTGGGCCGCCGCAATGACTCGGTGACTTTGTCTTTGCAGCCGCTGATCAATAAAATCGGGGGCGCCGCCGCCAGCGGTACGGTGGGTATGACGGTGCTCTGGTCAGGAATGAAGGATGCCCAAACGGCAGCGGACATGACGCCGCAGGGCATTACCCTTTTCAAGTTTTCGATGTTGATCGTTCCTTTGCTCTTGATTGCCCTCAGTTATTTGATTTACGCCCGCAAGTACACCATCGATGAGGCTTCGTATCTTGAAATTGTGGCCGAACTCGCGGAAAAGGCAGAAATCGCAGAAGAGGCGGAGTTGAGTGATTGATAGAAATTCAAAATTGATCGACGTATACCGGACCGCGATCGGCCAAGATGTTGTGGACCGCTTGCTGCTCGAAAAAGCGTTGTCAAATCGCTGGATCATGAACCCTCTGATCGGCAATCTGAAGCTCAAAACACTGGGAAAAATCATGGGGGACGAGCTCATCGCGACCTTGATCAAGCTTGTCAACGCGGAGCAGGAGTTTGTGCGTGATGAAGCAGGACCGATCGAAAAACGCTGGTACAAAGAGGCCGTCTTTTACCAGATCTATCCCCGCTCATTCAAGGACAGCAACGGGGACGGCATCGGTGACCTGCGCGGCATCCTCGAGAAATTGGACTACATCAAGGCGCTCGGCGTCGATGCCCTCTGGCTATCACCCATTTATGACTCGCCCAACGACGACATGGGCTACGACATCCGCGATTATCGAAAAATCATGCAGGAAATGGGCACGATGGAGGATTTCGAAGAGCTCCTGGCCGCTTGCCACGCCCGTGGCTTGAAACTTATCCTGGACATGGTTTTAAATCACAGTTCCGATGAGCACGAGTGGTACCAAAAAGCCCTGTCCGGTGATCAAAAGTACCAGGATTACTACTATTTCAAGGAAGGCTCCCCTGAGCAGGCACCCAACAACTGGATCTCATTTTTCAGTGGTCCGGCCTGGCGCTACGAAAAAGACTTGGGGAAATGGGCACTGCACCTTTTCTCAAAAAAGCAGCTCGACCTCAATTGGGACAATCCCGAACTGCGGCAGGAAATTTTCGCGATCGTGCGCGGGTGGCTGGAAAAAGGAGTCGACGGTTTTCGCCTGGACGTGATCAATCTGATTTCCAAGGCGCCGGGCTTGCCGCCGGGCTCAGAAGTGATCGGCCAGATGCTGGGCTTTACGGGTATTGAGCATTACTACTACGGCCCTAAGCTGCACCGCTACTTGCGTGAACTGCAGGCCGAAGCCCTTGCACCTTATCAAGCCTTTTCCGTGGGTGAAACTCTGGGTATAGGCTTGCAGACGGCTAAACTGCTCACCAACGAGGACCGCCGCGAACTCGATTTGATCTTCAGTTTTGATCATCTGGAAATGCCGGGAAAAGTGCGCTGGGACGAGTATCGTTACGATCTGGACAACTATAAAAAGTATTTCATCAAGGCCGAGCGCACGCTCAGCTCCAAAGGCTGGAACGCCTTGTTTTTCGAGAATCACGACAACCCCCGCATGCTGTCCAAGGTCAATCCCGACCCGCAGCTGCGTGATATTCTGGCCAAAGCCCTGTGCACACTCCAGCTGAGCCTGCGCGGTACCCCCTTTATTTTTCAAGGGCAGGAGCTCGGTGCAGCCAATCAGAACTTCACTTCCATGGCCGAGCTGCGGGATGTAGAAAGTCACAATAAATACCGGGATCTTATGGCCAAGGGCAAAACCGAGGCCCAAGCCTGGGCGAGCATCCTAGCCGGAACGCGTGACCATGCGCGAACCCCCCTCGATTGGACCGCCACAGGCGGTTTCAGCGATGCTGCTGAGCCCTGGCTGCCGTCACGCTCCGTGGGTGATGGACACAGCGTGGCGGAGCAGCTGCCCGATGAGCATTCGGTGCTCAACTTTTACAAGCAGATGCTCGCCTTGCGAAAACAATATACCGCTTTGCAGTACGGAGATTTCAAAGCGATCCAAGCTGAAAAAAAGGGGCTCTTCAGCTATGAAAGAACGCTCGAGGGCCACACGCTGCTCATCGAGATCAACCTGAACGAGCACAAACAAAAACGCAGCCTCTCAACTGCGCAGTGCGGCGAACTCCTGATCAGTAATTACCCCGCGGCTGAACCCCGCTCCAAACGACTACGGCCCTATGAGGCGAACATCTACTTGAAGCGTCAGGACGGCTGAGGGACGGGACGGCTTGGTTTGGCCAAACGCTCCTTGCATGTCGTCAATTAATTAGAGCTCGCGCCTGCCATCCAGAGCCTGGGCGATGGTCATTTCGTCCGCGTATTCCAGGTTCGAACCCATGGGAATGCCGTGCGCGATGCGTGTGGTTTTGATCCCGCTCGGCTTCAATAGACGCGCGATATACATGGCGGTCGCTTCACCTTCAACAGTCGCGTTGGTTGCCAGGATGACCTCTTCCACGAAGCTCTCTCTCTGAAGCCGCGAAAATAATTCAGCCAGACGAATCTCCTGCGGACCGACGTTTTTCATCGGCGAGAGGGCCCCGTGCAAAACATGGTAATAGCCCTTGTATTTGTCGGTGCGCTCCATCGCGGCCACGTCATTGGGGGATTCGACCACGCACAAGATACTCTGATCGCGGCTCTCGTCGCTGCAGATCAGACAGGGGTCCTGATCTGTAAGGTCAAAGCATCTGGAACAGAAATTGGTCAGCTTGCGCGCATCCAAAATCGCCTGTGCCAAATCCTCGGCTTTTTCCTCGGGCAAGGTGAGGATGTGAAAAGCCAGGCGCTGCGCCGTTTTACTGCCTATGCCCGGCAGACTGCCGAGCTGCGCGATGAGTTTCGTGATACTGGGTGAAAATTTCGCCATTCTTTAGAAACCCAGACCCGCACCCATTTGACCGAAGCGGCCCATTTTGGCCTCGTTCAGCTTTTCGAGCTGCTCATTGGCTCCGTTGACCGCCGAGATGATCAAATCCTGCAGCATTTCGATATCATCCGGATCGACCGCTTCGGGTTTGATCAGCAGTTCAGTTACCACGTGGCTGCCGTTCATCTTCAGACTGACCATGCCCCCGCCCACGCTTGACTCGATCACCGATTCGGCAATTTCCTGCTGGGCTTTTTGCATGTCTTCCTGCATCTTCTGGGCTTGCTTGAGCAGGGCATTCATATTGCCTCCGCCCGGGAAACCACCTTTACCACCACCAAAACCTTTAGCCATAATATCTACCTCTAATTTTCAAATTCATCCTCGAAAGGGACGTTCAATTCTTCTGCGACCTTGCGAATGCGTTTCATCCAATCATCTTCGGGCTGCTTCGGCGGTGATTCGTTCAGCTCCGCGAAATGCGACACAAGCTTGAGCGGAATTTTATCCGGCTCACAAGTTTTCTCCCAGCTCACGAAAACCTCATGGCCCTGCACACTGCTCAGCACATTATAGTGATGCCGCGTCCGTTCGGCAAAATGCAGTTCCAGTCCTGTTTTCACGGGTCTGGCTTCTCCTTCGCGGGCGAAGAGAAACAAGAAAGGTTCTTCCACGCTCAGCGTTTCCAGTGTTTCCTTCCAGAGCCGCTCCAGGCGCGCGGGATCGTAGGAACCGTCCTCTCCGCGTGCGGAAGGGGGAGGGCTCAATTCCTGCTGCTGCACCTGTTTGTATTCCGCCTCAGTCTGCGCGAGCAGTTCGGGTGACAAAAGGGCGAGTTCCTCGGGGGACAGTAAGGAGAGTGGAGAAGCAAGTGTGAGCTTTTCAGGCTCGCTTGTGCTCTGCGTTTTTTTGATCTGCGCGACCGGTTCGGGCTGAACCGCGGGCTCCAACTCGGCTTCCCACTCCTCTTCTTCAGGGAGCGGCGGGGGGACCGGTTCAGGTTCCCTTGCGGTTTCCGCTTCTTTGAGCGGCTTGACCGGCTCGGACTGAGCCCTGGCCGTTTGTTCAATCGGTGCCGGCGCTTTTTCGGGCACGCGTGCAGCAGAAGCGGGAGCAGGTGCAGGACTTTCGGAAGTCGCGCGCGCTTGAGTCAATCCACACAGTTTCAGCAAACAGACTTCCAGAGAAGTGCGGGGCTGATCCGCCCAGCGCAGCTCCTGGATAAGCGCTGACAAGTCCATGATGATGCGGTTTAAGGATGCCTGGCTGAAATGCCCTGATAAATCCGAGATGCGCGCTTTTTCTTCAGCGCTGCCGGAAATGAGTGAGGGCGTGGCAGGGGCGACTTTGGCCACCAGAATATCGCGAAAAAATCCCGTGAGCTCGGCACTGAAGCGAGCAATCTCACGGCCTTCAGCCACGACCGTGGCCACCATCAGGAGCAGGCGGTCAACGTGACCCTTGACCAGGGCTTCTGCCAAATCGGCATAGAAAAGCTTATTGACTGAACCCACCAGGGAACGCACCTTATCGGCCGTGATCCCCTCCGGAAAACTCAGTCTGCTTTGGTCCAATAAACTGATGGCGTCACGCAGGGCACCATCTCCGAGCGTGGCGATCTGCTGGAGCGCGTCGGTCTCGATCGTGATTTTTTCATCGCGTGCGATCTCCAGCAAGCGCTGGGCGATTTCCTCGTCCGGAATGCGCCTGAAATCAAAACGCTGGCAGCGCGAAAGAATGGTCGCGGGAATCCGGTGCGGCTCAGTCGTAGCCAAAATAAAAATGGCGTGCGCAGGCGGTTCTTCCAGCGTCTTCAGGAGGGCGTTGAACGCACCCGGTGAAAGCATATGGACCTCGTCGACGATGTAGACCTTGAATTTAGCCAACACAGGCAAAAACACGATCTCGTCAATGATGCGCCGGACATTGTCCACACTGTTGTTTGAAGCGGCGTCGATTTCCTGCACATCCGGTAAAGTGTTGTTCAAGATACCCAGGCACATGGCACAGCGGTTACAGGGATTGCCCTCATGCGGGTCGAGACAGTTGACCGCGCGGGCCAGAATCTTGGCCAGGCTGGTTTTTCCGGTACCGCGGGTTCCGCAAAACAGATAAGCATGTCCGAACTCGCCGTTTTTCACGGCTTGTTTCAGGGTCTGCACGACTTGCTGCTGCGCGACGACCGCGTCAAAATCCATCGGCCGCCATGCCCGGTACAAAGCCAACTGAGCCATAATCCGCTACTCCTTACCCATAAATAAAAATGTTTTCTCTGCACTGAAGCCGAAAACAGGCTGAACCGCAGCACCTCCAACGGATCGCTTACTGCTGCTTCCTTCCGGACCTGACAGGGTTCACGGGTTGAATCGCACGGGACCCATCCTCGACTTCAGTGCAGAAAAAACATCTTCGCTGCCTGGGTATTATAGCTTGTTATCGCATGGCTTGGCAAATGCCCTGCTTGGGACTTTTTAGCATGAAAGGCATGAAACCTCGGCGGACGATTGTGCCTCCTTGGGAGTTTTTTAGGGAATTTAGTGCATAAATTCCCTAGATTTGCCAGAAGGGCGCAGTCATCGCGTGCTAATCCAGCAGAAACACTCCTACAAAGCCAGTATTTTCGCCTTGTGCAGAGCCGCCACCGTCGCTTCATCCCAAACTGACGCCTGGACCTCAGCAATATGAGCCTTTTGTAAAATCAACATGGACACGCGTGATTGGCCGATGCCCCCGCCGATGCTGAGCGGTAATTTATTCTCCAGGACCGACTTGTGAAAAGGCAGCGACGCACGCTCTTCGCAGCCTGCGATTTTCAATTGCGAAGCCATGCTGGCGGCATCGACGCGCACGCCCATGGAGGAAATCTCGATTGGCATTTCCAAAATGTCGTCCCAGATGAGGATGTCACCGTTGAGCTGCCAGTCATCATAGTCCGGCGCGCGGCCGTCGTGGGGCTTGCCGCTCTTCAGAGCGCCGCCGATTTGTTTGATGAAACAAGACGGATGCTCTTTGCAATAAAGATATTCACGCTCTTTTGAAGATTTATCGGGCCACATGTCCTCAAGCTCTTGCGAAGTCACGAAACTGACACGTGATTTCAATTGCCGGGTCAGCTGAGGGAAGAGGGCCTGGATGTCGTCCATGGTGTTGATCAAAGCGTGCACGATGGCCGAGACGGTTTTTTCGAGAAATTTCTCGTTGCGCTCCCTGCTCGTGATGACCTTTTCCCAGTCCCATTGATCGACATAAACGGAATGTAAATTGCTCAGTTCTTCATCGCGGCGGATGGCGTTCATATTGGTGTAGAGACCTTCCCCGATGGAAAAATCATACTTGCCCAGCGCCATGCGTTTCCATTTGGCCAGGGATTGGACCACTTCGGCATTTCTGCCGATGTCTTTGATGTCAAAAGAAACCGGGCGCTCGACACCGCTCAGGTTATCGTTCAAACCCGTGGCGGGATCGACAAAGAGGGGAGCGGATACACGCTTCAGATTCAAGGCGCGTCCCAGATGTCTCTCGAATATGGGCTTGAGCGTGCCGATGGCCGTCTGTGTTTCATATAGGTTCAGTTTAGAACTGTAGCCTTTGGGGATAATAATCGTACTCATCTCTGTCCTCCATGAAAATCATCGCACCCATTTTAGCATGAAGCGCGTACCTCTGCTTGGCTGCCGGCGTGTCAACGCACCGAGAAAAGCATCGCGTCGTAAGAAGGGAAAGGCCAATAGGTTTTGCCGACGACATTTTCCAGCTCATCGACGACGATACGCAGTGTCTGCATTTCCTCGAAGACGGAGCTGTGGTAAAAATTCGCTTTCTGGGTCACATCAGTGACATCTTCCGCATTGAAGATGGCCTGGTCCAGTAAATCGACTTCTTTGATCAAGCTGGAGGTCAAACCGGAGATCTCACCCAGCAGACGATCCTCCAGGGCCGTAGAAAGACCGGAGCCCAGGCTCTGCTTGGCGACCGCGACTTTGAGCAGGTCGTTCTGGTAGGCGATGGTCGCAGGATAGATGGATTTTTTGACCATGTCCAACATCGTCAAAGCCTCGATGTGCAGGATTTTGCAATAATTGTCCATCAAAATTTCGTAGCGCGATTCCATTTCTTTGCGGCTCAAAACATGGTGTGCTTCGAAAAGCCTGATGTTTTCTTCGCTGATAAAATAGGGCAGGGCTTCAGGAGTCGATTTGAGGTTCAGCAGCCCACGCGCGGCGGCTTCGTTTTGCCACTCGGCGGAGTAGTTGTTACCGTTGAAAATGATGCGTTTGTGCGCGGTGATATTTTCCTGGATCAGGTCATGCAGCGTGCCCAGACAATCAGCAGCTCCCTCGAGTTTATCGGCAAAATACTCCAGGGATTCGGCCAGAATCGTGTTCAGCACAAAGTTCGGGCCGGAGATCGAG
>CAYNZF010000041.1:0-19133 GCA_964401615.1 uncultured Oscillospiraceae bacterium | reverse complement strand
ATTTAGAATTAATCTGAATTATTTTGAATATATGAACGATAAATCATAAAAATGCTTGATATCATTCTTGATATTTTCTATACTTAGCCAAAGTAAATCGAGGAGAGAGGAGAAGAAAACAGGATTCTGAGGTAATTCAATTTGCGGCTGAATCTTGATTGCTTTTTTGTGTTGAAATAACGATAGACACGTGGCGATCCAGGATTAATCGAATCAAGAAATTTTGATTATTTATGAGAAGAGGAAGATAGTATGCAAGATATACTGGATTTGTTACTGAAACAAGTTTTAGGACAGGCCTTTATTTTATTGGGACTGGTTGTGTTCATCGGCTATATCGCCATGAAACAGAAATTCTCAAGAGCTTTGATGGGTGCTCTGAAAGCTTCAGTCGGTGTCATCGTCATGGGCATGGGCTCCGGCGCATTGATCGGCAACTTCAACAAGTTGTTGACAGCGGTAACCAACGCGACGGGTATCCAAGGTGCGGGTTTGAACACTTATCCCACCATGGTAGCCGCATTTGAAAAAATGGACAAATTCATGGGCGGCACCGAAGCAGCAACGTGGGGGATTTACACGCTCCTGGTCGGCTTTGTCATCAACATCATTTTCGTGGCTTTGCGTAAATGGACCCGTATCAGTGCGGTTTACCTGACGGGTAACGCGATGCTGGTGCAATCCGGTATTTCCACCTATATCGTATGGCGATACCTCGGCACCGGCATGGTTCCGACCGTGCTGATTGCTGCTGTTATCACCGCCATCTATTGGGGCGTTGGTGCGACCTTACTGATCAAACCCACCAAGGCGATTACCAAAGCCGACTTTACAGTTGCGCATCAACAAATGTACGTCGCCTATTTAGCCACCAAGCTGGCTCCTAAACTTGGTAAGGCTGAAGATGATATTGAAAAGAAAAAGATGCCGGAATCACTCAATTTCTTACAAGACAATATCATCGCCACACTCCTGGTCATGCTGCTGTCCGTACTCGTGATTTTCCTGGTCATCGGCCAGGAAGGCATCGAATGGCTAAGGGGTAAAGATGGTCTGAATCAGGCCGGTCTTAAGAATAATGTGGTATTCCTGCTCTGGATCTCAATTTCACTGGCTGCCAACATTACGGTCCTCCTGAGTGGTGTCCGTATGTTCGTTGGTGAAATTATGGCTTCCTTTAAAGGTATTTCCGAACGGCTCTTACCCGGTGCGGTCGCCGGTGTGGACGTGGCTGCGATTTTCGCTTTTGCCCCGAAATCTGTTGTGCTCGGATTGCTTGGTGGTGTCGTGGGTCAAGTTCTTGGAGTAGTTTTACTGTTGGTCACCAAATCCCCGATCTTCCTGGTGCCCGGATTCATCCCCTTGTTTTTTGATAATGCGGCTATTGGCATCTACTCAAACAAATTCGGTGGCTGGAAAGCAGCTTCGATCATTACGGTTGCCAATGGTTTCGTTCAGATCATGGGTTCTGCTCTGGCTGTTTCCATGCTGGATCTCAGCTGGTGGCAGGGCAGCGCGGACTACGCAACAGTCTGGGTCGCTGTTATTGCAATCTTCAAATTTATCGGCTCAGCATTGGGTATTCCTGTCCAAGGCTAATGTTTTCAAGTATGTCTCCGGCCTCGAGCCGGAGACCGTATCAAACTGCATACTCTTGCTCGGAAAAACTTGCTGAAGTATTTCTGCAGCGGGAGGAAAACTAATCTTTTGGAGGTTTTTATGCTTAATCTTTTATGTGTTTGCGGCAACGGAATGGGAACCAGTACAATTCTTAAAATTTCAGTTAAAGATATCTGCACACGCTACGGGATTTCAGCTTCAGTCGAGTCCTGTGCGTTCGGTGAGGCCATGGCCTATATGATGAACACAGACTTGATTCTGACCAGCCCTGAGTGGTCGACCATGCTGCCCGACAGTGATGCGGTCATCGTTGAAACAAAAAATTTGATTGACAAAGCGGCGGTTGAAGCGGTCCTGATTGCAGCGGTCAAAGAACATTTCCCCAATGAAATCACGAAATAAGATATTTTGTGGATTAAGGAGAAGACGTAATGAACAGTTATGAAATAATGAAGGCCAACATCCATTTTCAGAATCCGGATCGCCTGGGTCTTCGTTTTGACCGCATCGCCGGTGTTGGAGATGTCAAGCGCATTTTTGTTCTTCCTCCTCGTGATCAACGTGATCCTGCAGGAAAATACAGTTGCCAAAAAAAGGTGCGTACGGCCAGCGGTGAGTATGACGAGTGGGGCTGCCTCTGGAAGAGTGAGGATGAAACCGGCTCCGACATGGGGCAGGTCATTAATGTCCCTCTTGAAGACTGGGACGATTTCGACAGCTTTAAATGGCCCGATCCGCATGCAGAAGGGCGATTCGACGGTTTGGAAGAAGCCTTACAAGACGCAGAGTCGAAAAATTTGTATGTTCAATTGAACTCTCCTCAATGCATCTTTGAACGCATGCATTTCCTGCGCGGTTTTGAGGATACTCTGATTGATTGCATGATTGAGCCTGAAAACATAGCTCGACTGGCCAAGGTCCTAGCGGATTTTCAGATTGGTCTCATTGAGCATGCCTATCGCCTAGCCCCCGGCCGAATTCATTGTTATGATACGACGGATGACTGGGGCACTCAAACCCAGCTCATGATGAACCCGGAAATTTTCCGTGAAATTTTCAAGCCGGAATACAAACGTGTGATTGACAAGGCCCATGAATGCGAAATGGATGTGCGTTTCCACACCGATGGAAAAATCAATGACATTTTGGAAGACTTTATTGAGCTCGGGATCGACATCTTGAATATTCATCAGCCTCGTTTAGTCGGAATCGATGAAGTTAGTAAAATTGCTCAAGGCAAAATTTGCTTTGAGGCGGCCATTGACATTCAGTCAACACTCCCGACGGGCGACAAGCAAAAAATCGAAGAAGAAGCCAAGGAACTCTGCGAGAAGTGGGGTGGACCAAAAGGCGGCTTGATTGGTGTGGAGTACGGTTATTTGGGTGCGATCGGGACTTCGAAAGAATCCATGCTTTATGCTTTGGACATGTTTCGTAAATATGGAACCTATCGTTAACAAATAATGAGCCTGAAATTTCTGAGACTCAAGACCTGATATTGATATTTTGTGCTAGCTTTCAAGGCGCAAATCAACTAAAATCAGACATAGAGATTTACGCATTCATTGCACATCGGCAGATTTTTTCAGCGAAGTCAGGTGAGTCAGATCATTGAACCAATTGATACAAGTGAGGGAAGAAGATGAGTCAAGAATTAATTAACGAAATCGCATCATTTATGCAAAAAGGTAAAGTCAAGAATGTCAAAGAACTGACCCAGCAGGCTCTCGATGCCGGAATTCCAGCCAAACAAATCCTTGATGAAGCCTTTCTGGCTGCCATGAGCATTGTTGGTGAAAAATTCAAGAACAATCAAGTCTTTGTTCCTGAAGTCCTCATTGCCGCGCGCGCTATGAACGCTGGTCTTTCCATATTAAAACCTCAATTGGCCGCAGACAATAATCAGGCCGCCGGCACTGTTGTGCTAGGCACTGTAAAAGGTGACCTGCATGATATCGGCAAGAATCTGGTCAAAATAATGCTGGAAGGTAAAGGAATCACTGTTGTTGACCTTGGAGTAGATGTGCCTGCAGAAACCTTTATTGCCAAAGCCATCGAACACAAGGCAAGCATCATTTGCTGTTCCGCTCTTTTGACCACGACCATGGGTGAAATGAGAGAAATCGCGAAACTGCGTAAAGAAAGCACTGAACTTGATTCCGCTGTTAAAGTGATGGTCGGTGGAGCTCCGATTACTCAGGCTTTCTGCGATGAAATCGGCGCCGATCTTTTTGCCCCTGATGCAGCGTCAGCATCAGATCTGGCTTTCGCCAATCTTTAAATCTTTTAGTCCGCAAAAAAAAAGAGGCCCAGCAAGGCCTCTTTTTTGTACTGTGCCATTTATTTTTTCTTTTTACTTGGCCGGGTGGACGGGCTGCTGATGGTGTTACGCATCTGGGTGTACTGCTCCAGTTTTCCGGCCAGATCCTGCCTGATCATCAAATGCTCGGGCACAAAGCGATTGAGATGGCTGAGCACCTCCTCTGTTTTAGCGATGCTGAAAAATAAATTGAAGCGAAATTTTCCGCTGTCCTGGGCAGTGACTAAAATTTTACCGCGCATGGAAGGTTTTTCGGAAACCTCGATGAGTTCGATCTTCTCCCAGGGGATATGGAAAAAAATCTTTTCAAAACCACGCTCCGATAAACCTCGTCTGATGGCAAACTGGAAAAACATGACGAAATAAAGCAGGATTGAACGCCCGATCGCAACAAGGCTCATGTTAAAATCGACGGGATTGATCAAAATCAAAATGAGCATGAGAAAAGTTGAATAGATAAAATCATCGCTCCCTTTGACTTTGATGCTGCGGTTACGGCGAAAAATCAGATAGGCAAAATATATCAGCAAGGCAGAGAGCAAAACGACTAAAATCCAGTCGACAAGGGCCGGTAACACAATTGGCATAAATTTCCTCCGCTTGAGTGCGACAACTGCGCCTCAGTTTCTTGTTTTTCTTATTATACGCATTTGTTCACGAAAAACGAGTCTCAATACTTTGATACTAAATTGCAAAAAATCCGGATGAGTGCTTCTGTGCTAGCTTTCATCTAGGTAATCCATTAAAATTGAATTTAAGGCTGAAACAAGCCTTTCGCTGCCGCAAACATTTTCGATGTATGAACATTTTGAAAAATTATCAAAGAGAGGTGTTATATGAACAATCGTGCAATTTTGGAAAACGTACTCAAGCATCAGGCCACCGAACAAGTACCCTGGGTGCCTTTTGCCGGTGTACACGCAGGAGCGCTTAAAGGCTATTCGGCCAAAGAAGTCTTGACCGACGGAGACAAGCTTTTTGAATCCCTGATGGAGGTCTTTCGCTTATATAAACCTCAGGGTATGCCTGTAGTTTTCGACCTGCAGGTAGAAGCTGAAATACTCGGCTGTGAACTGGTATGGGGCCATGAAGCACCGCCTTCTGTCAAAACACATCCCCTTGAAGACGAAGCCGTCGTTCCCTGCGACTGCACCATTCCTACCGAAAATGACGGGCGGATTCCGATGATTTTGGACGTCATGAAGCGCGTCAAAGAGGCAATCGGCGACGACGTGATGCTTTATGGCCTGATTTGCGGACCTTTCACATTGGCCGCTCACTTGCGTGGCAACGATATCTTTATGGATATGTACGATGACGATGAATATGTCAACAATCTCCTGGGCTTCTGTCTGCGTGTCGCGGAAAAAATGTCTGAGCTTTATGTCGCTGCCGGCATGGATATTATCGCAGTCGTCGACCCCCTGATTTCACAGATTTCTCAGGACCATTTTGAAGAGTTCATGAGCGCCCCTTTCACCGCGCTTTTTGACAAGATTCGTTCACAAGGTGCCTATTCATCCTTCTTCGTATGCGGTGATGCGACTCGTAACATAGAACCTATGTGTAAAACAGGTCCTGACTCCATTTCAATCGATGAAAACGTCAATTTGATGAGCGCCAAGGAAATCACAGACCGCTATAATATCGCGCTTGGCGGAAACATTCCTTTGACCACCACCATGCTGCACGGGACTCAACAAGACAACATGAAATATGTCATCGACACCCTGGATGCCATGCCTAACAAACAAAACTACATCCTGGCTCCGGGCTGTGATATGCCCTACGCAGTCCCCATCGAAAACACCATCGCGGTCGGACTGGCCGTTTCTCAACCTGACGAAGCGCGTGAAATGCTGGCTAATTATACGGTCGTTGAAGATGACATCGAGGTTGAACTGCCGGACTACGCCAATCTGTCCAAACCACTGGTTGAAGTCTTTACTTTGGACTCCGCCACCTGCGCGGCCTGCACCTACATGATGGGCGCTGCCGACGAAGCGAAAGCCCACTTTGGCGACCGCATCGATATGGTGGAATATAAATACACGGTGAAAGAAAACATCGCTCGTTGTAAGAAAATGGGTGTCATGAATCTTCCTTCCATGTATATCAACGGAGAACTGAAATTCCGTTCGATCGTACCGAGTAAAGAAAAACTGAATAAAGCAATTGAGGAGAAACTCTGACTCGATGACTAAAATCAGTGTTTATCTCCTGACCGGTTTCCTGGGTTCCGGAAAAACATCTTTGATGAAGCAATTGTTGAAGATTTTTCCGCCCCGTAAGGTGGCCATCATCGTAAACGAATTCGGTAAAGCGGGTGTTGACGGAACGGTCCTGGCGAACTCCGGTTATGTGGTGACAGAAATCGACAATGGTTCAATCTTCTGCGCTTGTCAGCTGCCGGCTTTTGAAAAGGCCCTGGCTGACTTGCAGCAGCGGGAAATTGACGCCATCGTCGTCGAAGCCTCCGGGCTGTCCGATCCCACTCATGTACAGCGCATTTTAGGCATGCCGGGTTTTTCCGAACGCTTAAGTTTTGCCGGGACGATCTGCCTGATCGATGCCAAGCGCTTTCACAGATACGTGAACACGGCCCTGGTCAGCGAAAAGCAGATCATGATCAGCGACGCGTTTGTGATCAACAAAGCGGACCTGGTTGACGAAGCACAACTTGCCGAAGTTGTGGAAAAACTGCTCAGTCTGAGACCGGACGCGGACTACAGGGTCACGGTTTTCGGGCGTGTTGATGCAGAAATTTTTGAGCAGCTTGACACGGCTTTGTCACACAAAGAAAGGCTGGAGAGCGCGGGACAGCCTTTGGCGGCGACCAGGAAAGATCTCAGCTTACGCAAGCTGGCCTTGTTCATCGACCCGAAGCAAAGCCGCGCAGACCTGGAACAGCTGCTGGCTGATTTCGCCGATGAGACCTTTCGGATCAAAGGGTTAGTGCAGCTTTCGGATGGGGCATGGCACGTCGATGCGGTAGGTGATGACCTGAACATATCCACGTATCCTGAGGCAAGTACTGAAAATTTACTCAATATTTTGTATAACAGCAGTCTGGCGTGTAAAGAGGCTGTGATGAAGGCCCTGGCCGCGCAGGCACAATTCAATAATCAGCTCGTCAATTAAACAATTCAGGTCTGGTAAAACGCAGCGGGTGCATGTCGAGAGAATCATGCGCCCGTTGCCTTAATAAACTGATAAGGAGCCATGATGCCGGAAGAAGTAAGGATACACATTAAACAAGGTAACTTGGATTTACAAGCAAGCGCTAGCATAGGTGAAAATCTAAAAACGTTCGTACAACGCAATGTACCTTTGCCAAGCCCTTGCGGCGGTGTGGGAACCTGTGGAAAATGCCGCGTCATGATTGTCGGGATGACGGCCCCCATCACACAAAATGAACGGGATTATTTCAGCGAACAGGAGTTGAATGAGGGCTTTCGTTTGGCCTGCATGCAAAAGGTGAGCCAGGGTATGGACTTAACCGTCCCTTACTACCCGGAAAAAATGCAGGCCGCGGTTGATACGAATTTTGATATTGCGGCTGACAAAGCCGGTGTCAAGCCCAAGCAAAGCCTCGGAATCGCGGTGGATATCGGTACGACGACGGTAGCGGCCTATTTATATGACCTGAAAAGCGGGAAGCAGCTGGGGCAGAAATCTGCAATGAACGCGCAGAAAAGCTTCGGGGCTGATGTCATCAGCCGCATTCAGTTCAGTATGGAACATGAGGGGGGTACAGCCGCGCTCCAAAACAGCATTATTCAGCAGCTAAACCTCTTAATGAGCAAATTGATGAACAGTTATGGCCGCTCTCTTACTGAATTGGCGGAGATGTGCATCGCAGCCAACACGACCATGCTGCATTTTTTGGTGGGCGCGGAAGCGAGGGGGATTGCAGTCGCACCATTTACACCGGAATTTTTAGAGAGCAAAGACATTCCGGCAGAGGACCTGGGACTGAATTTCTCAGGAAACGTCCACCTGATTTCCTCCATTTCTGCGTATGTCGGAGCGGACATCACTGCCGGCATCATTTCAAGCGGAATCGATCAAGCTGAAAAACCCTGTCTTCTGATCGACATCGGTACCAATGGGGAGATGGTGCTGGGAAACAAAGAGGGCCTGCTGGCCTGCTCTGCCGCGGCCGGACCTGCCTTTGAAGGGGCCTCGATATATGATGGGGTCGGCGGTATCGAGGGGGCCATCAGTGTCGTCGATTTAGCGCACGATCCCATGTATCGAACGATAGGAGGGAAGCCTCCCATCGGAATTTGCGGCTCCGGGGTCCTGGACTGTTTTGCCCAGCTCTATCAACATGGTATAGTCGACGAAACCGGCCGTATGCTGGATCCTGAGGAAATTGACAACCCAAGGCTGTCGGCGCGCGTGATCGAGCACGATGAAGGCTTGGCTTTTGTGCTGGTTGATGGGGACAGTCAGGGTCAAAAACAAATCCTTTTTACGGCTAAAGATGTGCGCGAAGTCCAATTGGCCAAAGCCGCGATCCGTGCAGGGATGGAGACGCTGATCCATACAAAAGGGCTGAGTTACGACGATTTGGACACGCTCTTTCTGGCGGGTGGCTTTGGGAATTTTCTAGATGATGAAAGTGCCCTGGTGGCGGGACTTTTACCGAAAGAAATGGAAGGGCGCATCATTGGTATAGGGAACGCGTCGGGTCGCGGTGCGGCCTTGAACCTTTTGCAGGATGAAACACGTGCCCGGGCGAAAGAAATCGCGCGGAACTGTGATTATGTGGAATTGTCCCACAGCGCGCTGTTTATGAATTACTATGTGGAATATATGGGGTATCCGGAATGACATTACCAGAAGACTTAAATCAAATCAGCCTCGAATTGATTGAAAAAGCCACAGAGCTGGGCCTGAACAAACACGGTTTTTTTGATCCTCAGGTACTGCCTTTACGTGAAGATGTGCTTGCAATGTGTGAACAAAATATCTGTGGCCAATATGGCAAAAATTGGACCTGCCCACCGGGTAACGGCCGTTTGGAAGACTGGCGCGAAAAAATAAAAGAATATCGTGCGGGGATGATTTTCCAACGGGTTTGTCAACTCGAAGATTCTTTTGACTGGGAGGGCATGATGGACGGGGAGAAGGTCATCAAGGAAGCCTTCACCGAACTAAAACGTCTTAATCCGACAGAGGATGAAAAACTGCTTTTCCTCGCCGTCGGGGGCTGCACGTTGTGTGAAGTCTGCTCGTATCCGGACGCGCCTTGTATCATGCCGGACCTGGCCATGCCTTCAGTGGAGTCTTTGGGGATCTTAGTCAGTGAGCTCTGTACGCTTGCCGGAATTCCCTATTACAACGGTCAGGACACGATAACCTACACCGGTGCCGTTTTAATGAAGTGATTATTTTCCCTCAATAAAGCGTGCACGATTCAGTGGCCATCAAGCTTTGCCGGAGTTGACGCTCTGCACTTGCCGGCCTTTGCTTCTGATGTAAAGGTTGATGAATAATGCAAGCACGGCACAAAGCAGAAAAAAAGCGAAAATATAAAGGTAACTGCCGGTCACACCCAGAATCATGCCGCTGATCGTGGAAGAGAAAGAAGAAAAAATCAGCTGGGTGTTGGCGAGACTGAAGTTCGTGGCGAAATAGGTCGGGCCATAAAGCTTGGAGACATAACCCGAACCGATGGGCGGCCCGGAACCGTAAGAAAAACCAACCGCCAGCATTCCTGCAATCACAAAAGGAATTGAGGAAAAATAGACCGCGGCCATCATCAAGAGGACGGCCAGGATAGCTACGGCATTCGACAAAAGCATGGTCTTGACCCGGCCAATGGAATCAAAGAGATAACCGGTGATGATGCGTGATAGACCATTGCATACGGATAAAGCGCCTACCAGCAGTACCGCTAAAGATTCTGCGGCGCCTACGGACAGGGCGACGTCCTTTCCAAAGCTGATGACGCCGGTCCCCACCACGGAAACAAGAATCAAAAAGAGATAAAACAACCAGAAGCTGGAGGTGCGCAGCATCTCTTTCGGGCTGAGATCACCACTGTGCTTAATGGACGCGGCTTGAGCCTTTCTCGCTGCCAGATTGGGCACCATAAAAAAAGAACCCACCAAAAGGACCGTAAAAATCGCTACGCCGAAAACAAAATAGGCACTGCGCCAGCCAAACGAGTCAAAGAGCCTTGCCAGTACAGGGCCGAGCAGCAAGGAACTCGCGCCGAAACCCATCATCATCACACCGGAAGCGGTCGCGCGTTTATCCAGATACCAACTGCTTACCGTGGAGATGATGACATTGTAAACCATACCTATGCCAGTGCCGCATAGAAAACCGTAGCTGAGATAGAGCAGAAAAATTTCACCTTGAGCGCGAGAAGTCAGAAAAAAGCCCAAAAAAGTCAGAGCCGCACCAATAAGGGTGACCCACTGCGCAGAAAGGCGTTTCAATAAAACACTGCCCACAATACCGCCAATACAAAAAAGGCCCATGGTAATCGTAAAGTTCAGACCCAATTGTGCCTTGTCCCAGCTGAATTCAGTGGCCAGAGGTGCTTTGAGAATGGACCAGGCATAGATGATCCCGGCAAAAACAAGCATGATAAATCCGGCCACAAGACGAGGCCACCTGCGACTGTTATCTTTTGTCATGATTGTTACCTCCTCAGGATAAGATAAATCGAATGAATCCATTCATCATAGCTTTAAAGATGGTCTTAGAGAAGTCGATTTTCTTGTGATAAAAGTCTTCAATCACGTTATTTTTTAGAAAGGCACTCCACTCAAATCCCCACGAGATACATCAACATCGCCGCCAAAACAGAAAAAAGAACCACCAGCGGCACAGACGGCTTGAGCCAGGCGACTGCAACGGCGACCAGCCCTCCGACAGCCCCAATGGCGGCATTGTCCGGATCGACTGTCAAAATACCCGGAAAAATCAGGGCGGCCATCGCGGTGTAGGGTATCAGGCGGAGGAATTTTTCAGCCCGGCGGTTCAAGGTCATTTTTTCCAATAGAAATGCCGGCAGCACACGTGGCAGATAGGTCAAGATTGCCATACCCAGAATCATCACTAAGATTTCTCTTCTCACTGCGCCTCTACCTCCTTAGGCCCTTCGTCCAGGTCGACGAAAAAGACCCCGGCCAGCGCCGCGATCAAGGTGGCTGCGATCAATGCCCAGCTGCTGTCCAGCAGCAGTCTCAAGAAAGCATTCAAAGCCGCGGTCACGAGCACCAAAAGAGCCAGCCGCAGATTCCTTTTCAAACCGGGAATCAACAAAGCGACAAAGACCGCATACAGCGCAATGCCCAAACTGTCCGAAACGATTTTCGGCAGGAGGCTCACCGCCAGACCACCCATCAGACCCCCCAGGACCCATGAAGAGTAAGTCATGCTGATGATACCAAGATAGAAGGCGAGTGAAGCGGGCTGGTGCATTTCCGCGGTAAAGAGGGCAAAAGACTCATCCGTCACCCCGAAAGCGGCCAGGAACTTCCACCGTTTGGCTGTCGGCTCCATCCGGTTGAAGATGCAGGTGCTCATAATGAAATGCCGCAGGTTGATGATGAACGTAGCGAAAACAATCGTGAATACACCGGCATCCTGAGCAATCATGCCCACTGCCATCATTTGACTTGCCCCTCCAAAAACAGTCGCTGACATCAGCACGGTTTCCCAAAGCGAAAGTCCCACTTTGGAAGCCGCCAGCGCATAGGCAAAAGCAATCGGGATGAAACCCATAATGACCGGGGCGCCGGTTTTAACCCCGGCTCTAAAATCTTGCAGTCTTTTTGAACGCATTGACTCACCTAAAATAAAATTAAGACTGCATCAAGCCGTCCCCGCCTATCGTACTTGAACATCCTCTTCAACTCAAGTTCTTGAAAGAGTCTTTGTTTGACTCCGATGAGTCGCTGTCGAGCCATTTGGCCTTTGACCGGGGCAGGTTCCAATTGAATATGACCGAAAACATGCGCAGGATCACGACGATGACGATGAGAAAATAGACCAGCCAGGGTGATTTGGGATCCAAAAAATACACCACCAGACCCACAAGTGCCGCCCAGACCGCGTAAATTTCCGAGTGCAGGATCATCGGCCGTCGTCCGGCCAGAATGTCACGAATCATCCCGCCTCCGGTACCTGTGAGCGTCGCTGCGATCATCACTGCGACAACGGGTGAGCCCTGGGAAACCGCGTAGTTCGCTCCCTGAATGGCAAAAGCCGCCAGACCGATTGCGTCGAACAAAACGATACTTTTTTTGACCAGATCATTCCAGATATTCGGAAAGAAAAAGATGATGGAAATGATGACCGCTGCGATGAGAAAGAGCTGGTTTTGCCCCCAAATCGATTCAACCGGTAAACCGATCATCAGATTACGGATCAAACCGCCACCGAAAGCAGCTGAAAAACCGAGTACATAAACGCCCAGAATGTCAAAATCTTCTTCCATGGCCACCAGGGCTCCGCTGACGGCGAAAGCAACGGTACCGATGATATTGAGAATTTGAAAGGTCAAAGTCAACTCCATAATTTCTAAACTCCTATTTATTGCTCGCTATTTCTCCGGAAGGTTTAAGAGGTAGATGTATCTGGAATCAAAGTCGATCTGGCCTTCACGTTTCATCTTACTAAGTTCACGGCTCAATGAAGTGCGCTGAATGCCAAGCTTTTCAGCCAGCTCTTTTTTTGACTGTGTGAGCCGAATGGGATTGACCTTTTGTAAATGATATTCGTAGCGAATGTAGTCAAGCAGCTTTGCGCGGATGGTTTTCATTGAAATCGTATCGATCGTGTTGGTCAAAACCTGTACTTTGTCCGAAATGACGCTCATCAGGCCGGACAGAAAATCGACATTATCCTGGCACAGCTTGAGCAAAGCCTGCTTCGTTACCTGCAGGACTACGCTGCTCTGTTCTGCCGTGACAGTCCAGGGATAGCTGTTGTGGTCAGAGAAGAGCAAGTGCGCACCCAGTAAATCGCCTTGGGAGAAGCGGGCAATCGTGAGGATGCTGCCATTCGCTTCAATTTTCTGGACCAGGATACTCCCTTGCAAAATGACATCGAGACAAAGGCACTTTTCGTTTTGAAGGTGCAGCATCTGACCCTTGGCATAGCGGCAGATGCTTGAGTCTGAGGACTCGAAGAGCTGCCGGATGGCCTTGGGTGACAGCGTGTCAAAAGGCTCGAGATTTGAAAGGGCGGCTTGGTAATGGGCGTTTATCATGAATCTGCCTTTTAGTTACCGTGGTAACTTTTATTTCGTTTTGCATAGAGTATAGTGTGCAAAACACAAATTTGAAAGGACCGGCATATGTTGGAAACGATTTATCAGTTCACTTTAGAAGACGAGAAGGCCATCGAAAAGTTGCTTGATGATGAACAGGCACTCATCAATCATATGGTTTTCCCCAAGGATGAGGGACTTCCCGAACACAAGGCGAACTCAAATGTATATTTTATTATTGTCCGGGGCCAATTGTCCCTGAGGCTCGGCGAGCAGGAGACCCAGCTTTATTCCCGCGGCCACATCGTCAACGTACCTTATGGGACAAGCATGCTGGTGCAAAACAAGCATCATGAAATTTTAGAATTTTTCGTGGTCAAAGCACCGAACCCCAGAGCATATAAGGAGATTTGAATTGAATCGTTTGACACAACGCCTTATACAAGTCGCTTTTTTGGGAATTTTTCTTGTTCTGGCCTTGCTGGGAAGACCGCAGGTCTGGGTGGGCATCTTTCTCCTGGGCGTGCTGCTGAGCTTTGTTTTCAGTCGTTTGTACTGTGGCTGGGCCTGCCCCATCAACACCGCAATGATCGGCGTTTCGTGGCTCAAGAAAAAACTGCAGCTGAAAAGCTTCAATATTCCTGAGTTTCTTAAAAAACCCTGGATGCGGTACTTTGTTCTCTTGCTTTTTGTCGGAATATTCGCGTTTTCGACAGTAAGCGGCCGCAAGCTGCCTGTTCTCCCTGCCGTAGTGGTTCTGGGGGTGCTTCTGACATTTTTCTTCCCGGAAGCATTGTGGCACCGTTACCTATGTCCTTTTGGAACGATTCTGCAGTTTCCGGCGCGTTTTTCAAAACACAAGATGCAAGTCGACCCTGAAAAATGCAATAACTGCACCATTTGCAGCCGTGTTTGTCCTGCTGTGGCGGTCACTCGCGATGAACAAAGTCACCAGATCCTCAAAGCAGACTGCCTGGTCTGTCTCAACTGCCAGAGGAGCTGCCCGAAGCAGGCCATTTCATACAAATAAGCGCTTTCGCTGTACCTGTGCAAAAGGGATTTCAGTCATTTATGACAGAAATCCCTTTTAGCGTTATGGCTCAATTTCGAAGGTTACTTAAATTCTAGTCCTGCAGATGATCTTTCATCGCCTGCTCATGGTCGGTCGACTGGGAGAACTTAACGACATCCTCCGTGTAGCCGGGCGAGCGGGTCATCTCACCGTCCATCAGCACGGAAAAATTATCACCCCAAAGTTGTATCTTCACTTTGCGCGTGCCACCCGCCGTTTCGGCAGAGTCAGGTGCGGCCTGGATGATGTAATTAATGGTGACATCTCCTCCGGCGGCCTCGGTGGAATAGCTGGCTTGCTCACCTTGTATCCCTTGTACTTGAGCACTGAAATTCCCCTGAGTCACTTGCGCGGCAAAAGAACCCTTGCCGACAGGCATATCACGACCGGGTGTGATGGTCTCACCGTCCTCAGCGGTCATGCTGTAATCCGTCCACTTTTTATCATCCGTGGTGTTGAGGCTGACCGCCAGCGTGTTGGTAAAAGCCTCGCCTCCGGCTTCAAAGCTGCCGGTCATAACGCCGCTTTGCTGCAATTGCTCCAAAAGTTCGCCGAAATCCATTTCTGTTTTCAGCCAGAAACTGCCCTGGTAGCTGCCCTCGCTGCGGCGATTATCATTGGCGTCGATCTTGTAAAGATAGAGTTCGCACTCATTTTTTATGGTCGCTTCGCCCACATCTTCCTCCCAGGATTTTTGGGCTTTGATGACAAAAATACTGGGGTCATAAGGGGCGTTAGGGTTTTTAGTGGTCGCGGCTGCTGCGGTCGCAGCCGTCGTTCCGGCTGAAGTGGTGGAGGTGGGTACAGACCCGTTCGCAGCATCCGTACTCGTTTGTGTGACCTGCAGCAGGCCTGAGCTGGATTCAACAGCGGAGGGAGTCGGTGACACGGTCGTGCTTTCGCTTGAGACCGTCGCTTTGGTATCGCAAGCGCCGCAAAACAGTGCTGCACAAAGCACAATCACAAAGATCTTTTTCATTTGGCCATCCTTTCCGGACCGCTTATTTTAAAATTCTAAAGTGTCCGATCACCGGCAGCTGTTTTGCCCTGCCATTCAAGACATTGACGATTCCAAGGATGGAAAGGATCCACAAAGGAATCCACAGCAGCCAAAGAATGCTGATAATGAAGTAGAGTCTCCAGGAGATGGCCAGGATGATCCAAGTCAGAATTTGCATGACCACACTCAAGGCGATCTCGACAATCAATAAAACCAGTCCCTGATTGGCATGGAAGCGGGCGAATTTGGAGTCTTTGGCAGCGAATATGGGGATGAGCACCAATAGGGCCAGGTAAGAAAAGACTGCGAGTACTTTGTTTTGTTGGATGTCCTGGTTGGAAAATTCACCCGTCATGTCACTGGTGTTATTGAGATTCTGCACCTTGTCGACAAACTGATTCGCTTGCGCGCTGAAGGCATCAGGAGCGGCTCCTGAATTTCCAGGCGCGGCACCCGTTTTCTGGCCGCAATTGGGGCAAAAGCTGACCTCGTCAGCGACTGACTGACCACAGTTCGTACATTGTTTCATCGTTATGACCTCCTCTGATTTTTTATGTGCCGTGTTTTTCTTGATTTGAACAGAGAGCGTAAACTAAGGTTTTTTGACGACTTTACCGTTTTCGATGACCAGTTGTTTTTCCATTTTAGAAATGAAGTTGGAATCCTTGGCCGCGTCTGTGTTTTTGTACAGTGACAAGGCGTCTGTTGCTGAATCGTTCACGCCGATGGAGAGGTCACCATTTTCGTAAATCACGGCATGCATGCCGTAGGAGAGGTCACCTTTAGTATAAGTTTTAGCAACATAGTCATCGGTGACAGCAATACTCAAGCTAAATTCCAATGTACCATCAGTCGTACTGGTAAACTCAGCACTGTTATTGCCGTCGTAGCGCAGGGTTTGAACAACTTCTTTCCCCTCTTTGTCTTTCATCGTGACGCCGGCCGTATCACCGCTTTCCTGGTATTTCACATCCTCATAGCCAAACATGCTGAAAGCAATCCCAAGAGCTGTTGTGGCGTCCTTATCAAAAAAAGTAGCCGTGAACGCGAGATCAATTTCGCCCGCAATCAAGTCCATAAAAATCATCGTGGCACCAAGATCTTCAGAAAGGTCTTCCATGTGCTCATATCCTTTGTTGAAACGCTCGGTGTAATACGCGTAGAAGGAAGACCATTTATCACTTTCAAGTGTGGGAGTTTCTGCGTCGTTTGAGCTCGCAGTCTCAGTGGCTTCCGTTTCAGTTTGACTTGCGGTTTCCGTTTCACTTATCAAAGTAGAGGGAGTGCTGCTTTCTTTTCCGTTCGTGTTTTCTTGCACGGTGACTTTCGTCTGCTCTTCCACACCGTTCGTTTTTTCCGAACCGGAGCAAGCGACCGTCGTAAAAAGCAGCAGCAAGGCGAGTCCAAGAGCCCAAATCCTTTTCATCATATTTATCCTCCAATAACATGTTTTTCTGTTTCCTTTTTTGATGAACCCGTGAATGTTTGAACTCAAGTTGTTCCGGTGTTTTTTTCTGGACATAAATTGATTTTACAATATTGATAATAAAATAACTACATAACAATTTGATCACGAGCCATTTTGCAAAATTTTACATGAATTTAATTGACTTCCATTCGCTCGTCTATTATTATTCACATAGAAAATATTCAATGTGAGGGGCGGTAGAAATGAACTTTGAGGACGCTGAGAAAATTACACAGGCTCTTGCCAATCCCAAACGGCTTAAAATCATCGATATTATTTCAGTCAACGAAATTTGTGCCTGTGAGATTCTGGCCTACTTCAAGATTACTCAACCGACCCTCTCCTACGATATGAAACAGCTGCTTGATGCGGGATTGGTGAACATCAGAAAAGAAGGTAAGTGGACCTACTATTCGCTGAATGAAACAATCTTGAAAAATTATCACGACTACCTGGGCAAGATTTTTTTTGACCGGGACAACTGCCTCTGTAAACTCAGGAATGACACAGCCTGCTGACAATACAGTAATCAATTTAAAAAGCAGCAGAGAAGGAAATTGTAAAAAATGTGGGATTTTATTCAAAATGAACTTTTGGGCATGAAATGGCTGAACCGCTTGATGGGGCAGCTCTTGACCGCACTCGGACTCGACCCGACCACGCGAATCGGCGGCAGTTTCCAGTTTTTTCTTTACGACGTCATCAAAATAACGATTCTCTTATGCCTGCTCATTTTTTTCATCTCTTACATTCAGTCCTATTTTCCGCCTGAGCGCAGCCGAAAAATTCTGGGTCGTTTCCATGGTCTCAGCGCCCGCATTTTATCCGCTTTACTCGGAACCGTCACCCCTTTCTGTTCCTGTTCCTCGATTCCGCTCTTTATCGGCTTCACAGGTGCCGGTCTGCCCCTCGGCGTCACCTTTTCCTTCCTGATTTCGTCACCCATGGTCGATCTCGGCAGCCTTGTTTTGTTGATGAGCATTTTTGGGGGTAAAGTCGCGATAGTGTATGTGCTCCTGGGCCTGGTCATCGCGGTCATAGGCGGGACGGTGATTGAAAAGATGCAGCTGGAAAACCAGGTCGAGGACTATATTTTACAAATCAAAACGGTCGACAGCGATGCGGACGAACTTACCCGCAGAGATCGGATCCGTTTTGCCAAAGCGCAAGTCGTCGCGACTTTTAAAAAGGTCTTTCCCTATATCCTTATCGGCGTCGGGATTGGTGCCTTGATTCACAACTGGATTCCGGAAACTTGGATACAGACGATTTTGGGTGGAAAGAATCCACTGGGCGTCGTTTTGGCGACACTGGTCGGCATTCCCATGTACGGTGATATTTTCGGCTCTATTCCGGTGGCGGAGGCGCTCCTGGGCAAAGGAGCACAGCTCGGAACGGTTCTATCTTTCATGATGGCGGTCACGACTTTGAGTCTGCCCTCCATGATCATGCTGCGTAAGGCGGTCAAACCTAAACTGCTGGCCGTGTTCATCGGCATTTGCACCCTTGGAATCATTATTGTCGGTTACTTTTTCAACGCGATTCAGTATTGGCTCGTGTAATAAAAATTTTTAAATAAGGAGAACAACAATGGGACTATTTGGAAAAAAGAAAACAGCGGATGCGGATAAGGTAGAGACCGGCGCGGAAATCACCGGGGTCATCACAGAGGGTTTGAGTATCAAGGTACTGGGCAGTGGCTGCGCTAAATGTCTGGCGCTGGAAGAGGTCACCAAAGAGGCTCTCCGCGACTTGAATTTGAATGTCCCGGTTGGTCATGTGACGGATTTTGTCGAAATCGCCGGCTACGGTGTCATGACGACTCCGGCTCTGGTCATCAACGAAAAAGTGGCCAGCAGCGGACGAGTGCTCAAGAAAAACGAAGTCAAAGAACTGATTCAAAAAGCGCAAGCCTGAAGGATAGTTAAATGAAAAGCAAAACAGCAGGCATTGGCTTCTTCGAAAAGTACCTCAGCATCTGGGTCTTGCTGTGCATGATCACAGGCGTCTTGATCGGCCGGTTTTTGCCTGGGATCCCTGCATTTTTAGACCAATTTACATACGCGAATGTCAGCATTCCCATCGCCATTCTGATTTGGGTCATGATTTACCCCATGATGATGAAAGTGGACTTTAAAAGCATCAAGAATGTGGGCCAGAATCCCAAAGGTTTATACGTTACCTGGGTCACCAATTGGCTGATCAAGCCTTTTACGATGTATGCCATCGCCAGCTTCTTCTTTTTCGTGGTCTTCAAAGGCATCATCAGCCCGGAGCTGGCTACTGACTACCTGGCCGGCGCGATATTACTCGGCGCTGCGCCATGCACGGCCATGGTCTTCGTGTGGAGCTATTTGACCAAAGGAGATCCGGCGTATACCGTCGTGCAAGTGGCCACTAACGATCTTATCATTC
>CAYNZF010000040.1:4235-19600 GCA_964401615.1 uncultured Oscillospiraceae bacterium | reverse complement strand
TATTGAGAATGGTCACGTCTTGATCGATACGCGTATTCATGAGCATGAAGAAATGTTGTTCGCCTTCGAGCACAGAGACTACAACGCAGCGCATCGCTTGTTGAAGAAGCATGTCCACTACTGGCAGGAAAGCCTGGGCGAGTCCTTTCATTTTTTGCAGATGATCTCGGAAGACAGTCCTATGACAGAGTTCGAAACAATAAACGGCTCAAGTGGCGCAGCAGCCTCTGAATTGAAGCGGAAAAATATTGTTTTTGAAAAACTGACCCAAATTGGAAGCTGATCCGCGCAGTACGAGCAAAAGATTTTGTTCAAACTGATGAATATATGTTTAACAGAAAAACACATTAGAACGCCTTAAGTTAATGCAGGTCAAAATAGAAAATACAAACATAATACAAGAACATTTTAAACTATAGGATGTCAGTCGACATTTATAGATATAAACAAAGGCAACTGTACAAAAGGAGGAAAAAAATGACAGAAGTATTTCATGAGAGGCTGAAATCACCAATTCCCACAAAAGAACTGGAAAGACGTTCCGCCGCACTTGTGGCCGAGATGAAAAAAGAAAATCTTGACTGCATATTGGCACAAAATATTACCCAATATATGGGTGGCGCGAACCGTTGGCTCACCGACACATTGGCAGAAAATCAATATCCTCAATCATCGTTTTTAACGAAGGACGGTGACATCGGATATATCGCCTGCAGCGGTCCCCCGCTGGATCTTTATCCGCCCAGCCATCTGCTCAGAATCGGACAACCCTGGGACGCGGCACCGTATTTCAGCGTTTTCAATTTCACTTGGGATTGGGAAGGCAAGCTCTTTGGTCGATGGATTGAAGAAAACAATGCAAAAAAAATCGGTATTGCCGGCATGAACATGATGCACTGGAACTACCTTGATTACCTCGAAAAAAATTACCCTGAGGTTGAGTTTGTTGATGCATCCGAGATGATCGATAAGATTCGCTGTATTAAGAGTGAAGACGAACAGGTCTTCTTGAAGCAATCCATGAAAGTTATGGACAACGCCATGGCCTACATCAGAGCTTATGCTCTTCCGGGCGTTCGTGAGTATGAAGTGCGTTCAAAGGCGATGCAGGTCGTCAACGAGCTCGGTGGCGAAGAAATGGTCGTTATTCTCGGCAGCGCCCCCCAAAGCGAAGTCTTCGATCTTCAACCCAGTTTCTTTCAGAACCGCACCCTAGAAAAGGGCGACGCCCTTTATGTAAAATTGGAATGCAGCGGTCCGGGCGGTATGTTTACCACATTGGGCAGAATGCTTTCAATCGGTTGTGAGCCTACCGAAACCTTGTTGGCCTGGGCTGACAAAGCCAAAGCAGCGCACGAAAATATGGTGTCGCTCTTGCAAGTCAACAGCAAACCTACAGAAATATTTGATGCCTACAACAGCTACCTCAAGGAACACAGCTTCAAAGAAGAAGAAGGTGTATTCGTATATGGTCAAGGCTATGACTTCATTGAAAGACCCAGTATCCAAGCGGGTGAAACAATGTTACTGGCGGAAAATATGTGTTTAGCAGTGAATACAGCAGTGGTTAACGCAGAAATGAGTGCTTATCTTGCCGACAGTTACATTCTGACAGCAGAAGGTCCAAATCGCTTAAGCAAGACACCACAAGTGGTTTTCCGTACTTAATTGAGGAGGAGTTTCGAAAATGGATTTAACTAAAAAACTAAGAAGACCGATGAGCGATCAAGAAATGCAAAGAAGATGGGCTGAGGTGCGCAAGCTGCAAGACAAGTTCGAGCTTGACCTCGTTTTGGCCCAAAGCAGCAACATGCATCTGGGTGGTTATGCACGCTGGTTCACCGATATCCCGGCTGAATACAACCACCACATGACCGTTCTGTTCCCTAAGGACGGAGAAATGACCCTGGTCCGTACCAGCGCTTCACGTGTTCCGGAATGGGTGTTGCGCGGTGTTGAGCAGGTGATTTACGCACCTTTTGCCGTGCCTTTGAACTATACAGATGACATGATGGCAGAGAAGTCGATCGATTACATCAAAAACCGCGGTTTCAAACGTGTGGGCTGGATCGGAAAAGCCAATCTGGGTGCCGGCTTTATGAAGAGCCTTCTGGCGGCACTCCCCAACGTGGAATTCATTGATGTGACCAACGACTTTGACATGATCAAAGCGTTGAAAAGCGATGAGGAAATGGAATGTGTCCGTGACACTGCTCGCATTCACGACGCAATGTGGACTGCGCTTCCGGCAATCATCAAAGTAGGCATGACCGAATACCAGGTCCGCGCAGAAGTGATGAATTTACTTAGCAATCTGGGTACTGAAGAACACCTGATGTTCATGGGAACCGCTCGTCCTCATAAGCCCTGCGGCATGAACACCTTCCAATACGCCAACCGCAGAATTCAAGAAGGCGACTACGGCACACTTTTGATTGAAGTAAACGGTGCAGGTGGCTACTGGTGTGAATCCGCCAGAAACTTCTGTTTCGGTGAACCATACAAAGAACTGCAAGACGCCTGGGATGTAGCGGTTAAGGCTCAAAAGCTGACTGCGGACATGCTCACACCGGGACGCCAGGCGAAAGAAATCGTCGCCAAATATAACGCATTCGTTGAAGCCGCCGGCTACAGCACGGAAGGTCGTTTGTACGGACATTCCCAGGGCTATGACCTGATCGAAAGACCCGCCTTCATGGCCAAACATCCATTTGGTGAAGAAGATATGGAAATCAGAGTCGGCATGAACTGCTCCCTGCACCCCTACTTTACCGATGACCAACAGACCGTTTACGTCAATGACAATTTCTACGTCACCGAGAATGGCGCAGAACGCATTCACAAGACCTCGTTCGATCTCATTCTCCTCTAAACCTCAATCAAAAAGTTTGAATTCTCCTTCGGTTCAAAAAACCGGAGGAGATTTTCCGCTTAAGAGTCTTTTATATATGAGCGCTTCAATATATGACCCTTTAAATATCAATAATCATTTATCTCAGTGAAAAACATAAATCCCATTTTTAACACAAGGAGAAATTTATGAAAATTGCAGTCATAGGCGCAGGTTCAATGGGTAGTCTGTTTGGTGGTCTTATGGCCAAAGAGGCCGAGGTCGTTTTATACAATCACAACCAGAACTACGTTGATAATGTGAACCGTGATGGTCTCATCATGACTCAGAAAGGTACGAAGCATGTGGTCCGCTGCCGTGCCGCAGCTAAACCCGAGGATATCGGCCGCGCGGACATCGCTTTGATATTTTGCAAATATACCGCTACACATTCAGCCATCAAGGACGCAATGGTCAGCGCAATTGATGAAAATACGATCGTGCTGACGCTTCAAAATGGCATAGGTAATGTGGACATCATCAAGGAATTTATTCCGGAAGATAAAATCGCGTATGGTTTCAGCACTTTGACAAGTGATACGGTCGCGCCGGGACACATTGAAATGACTACCGATAAAGCGGTCTGGACCTATATGTATCCTGCAAATGGCGAAACGCCTCCACTGCTGCAGGAATTATGTGATTTGATGAACCGCGTGGGTATTCCAACCCAGATCACCGAGGAAATCGATGACAAGATCTGGCATAAATTGATGGTCAACTGCTCACAGAATACTTTGTGCGCTTTACTGCAACTCGATGTCGGTCACATCATGGGCACAAAAGAATCCTATGAGATCGCTAAGCAGATCGTTTGCGAAGTCGTGGATGTGGCTGTGGCGAGAGGCATCAAAACCAGCCGCAGAAAGGGTATCCAGCATGTCACGAACGTGGCTAAATCAGTGCCTGGTCATATGCCTTCCATGTATTTTGACATGAAAAGAAAGAGAAAAACAGAACTGGGCTGTCTGAACGATGCGGTCGCAGCCGAAGGCAAGCGTTTGAATATTCCCACTCCTACGGTCGAATTGGTCGCCAACATGATCAAGGCCATCGAGAACAATTACGACAATTTAATTCAACACTAATGCTGTTTGGTAAGCCGGCAAGTGTAATAGTCAAAAAGCTGTCCGATAAAAAGGCAGCATGAAAAAGGAGGAAAATCAATGGACAATCAAAAATTTGATCTCGGGATCATGAACGGTAAGGTCGTTTTTCCGGGTGAAAAAGTCGAGCAGATGAATGTTTACGTTAAGGATGGCAAAATCGCCGCTGTGAGCGCAGACGTTATGGAAGCCGGTGAGACTGTTGACGCAAGTGGAAAATTCGTAATGCCGGGTGTCATTGATCCCCATACCCACCTTGGTCTTTTCGCTCCGCTGGTTGATGAACTGAAAAGCGAGACCAAAGCAGCCCTGTGTGGCGGCGTGACGACGGTCGGCACATTCTTCGGCGGTCCTCAAGCCCACTCACAATCATTCCCCGGTGTTAAAGCGGCCATCAATGAAAACGCCTACACCAATGTGATTCCTCACCTGGTCATTGGGAACAATGATCAGCTGTCTGAGATCGGCACGTACGTCAACGACTATAAAGTGAAATCGTTTAAAGTTTATCTCAACGGTGTTCCCGGGATCGTCCCTGAAGTTACGGATGATTTCATTCTTGACACCATGAACGAAATCAAAAAATTCAGCAATGATGACTGTATTCTCTGCGCTCACTGCGAGAACTACGCCATCGTCGCGGATGCGACCAAAAAATACCAGGCCAGCAAGAGCGGCACCGAGATGAACAACAGCTTCTATGCTGAAACACATCCCGGTATCTGCGAAAGAGAAGCCATCAACAGACTTTCGAACCTGGCTCTTTACGCTGAGTTCCCGGTTTATCAAGTGCACATGTTTTCAAAATACGGCGCTGCCGAGGCGGCTCGCTTGAAACCACAAAATCCGTACTTCAGTTTTGAAACCACCAGCCCTTACCTGTCCACCACCAAAGACGGCCCGCAGGGCAACGCCCTTAAGATGGATCCTCCTTTCCAGGGTGAAGAAGACATGGAAGCCCTTTGGGCTGCAGTCGCCTCAGGCGTCATTGACACCATCGGCACAGATAACGTGACCATGACGGCAGCAGAAAAGCACCTTGATGAGACCAATTACTGGTATATCTATCCCGGTTACGCTGCGGTCGAGCATCATTTACCGATTTTGCTTTCTGAAGGCGTTAACAAAAATCGTGTCTCCATTGAGCGTTTAGCTGAATGCATGAGTAAAGGTCCGGCCCAAAAATTCGGAATCTATCCTCAAAAAGGTGCCATGCAAGCCGGTTCTGACGCGGATATCGTTATTGTGGACCTGAATAAGGAAAAAACAGTAACGGCAGCGGAAACCAAAACACGTTCCGATTTCTCTATCTATGAAGGCAGAACCATCAAGGGTTGGCCCGTTATGACCATCAAAGACGGTCAGATACAGGTGAGAGACGGCGAATTTGTCGGTGAAAAAGCGACCGGCTATTGCGTCGAAAGATAATTAATGTAGTGATCCGGGGCAAGTCCTGAGATCTGTCCCGGGTTTTACAAAATTTCAAAGGAGGAAGATCGATCACCAAAGGTTTTATCAATTTTCAGGACATGTCAAAATCACAAAAGTGAAAAAAGAAAGAAAGAGGTATCTATGGAAAGCAATAACAACAAAACCGTCCAAATTAAGTACCAAGCTTATTCAGTTGTCGCCTTAATCCTGATGCTGACTGGGGCCACGGCCGCACTCCATCAATTTAAGGTTCCGATGATCATGGGTAATATTGGTGAAGCTCTTAATATGGGCGGATCCGTCAGCTGGCTGATGTCAGCCTTTACCTTCACCGGTATCCTTTTAGCCATTCCTGCCGGTGGTATCACCCAAAAAATCGGACCCAAGACCATGATGATTATCGCTCCCTTAATCGTAGCGCTCGGCTCGATCATGGGTGGTTTGTCTTCCTCAGGCGAGATGCTGATTGCCAGCAGAGCGATTGAAGGCATTGGCTTTATTTTCATCTCTGTCGCCGGTCCTATGTCAGTCGCCAAATACGTCGCACCTGAGTCCATCGGTGCAGCCATGGGTATCTGGGCCGTGTGGGTTCCTGTAGGACAAATCGTCGCTTTCAACCTGACGCCGATCCTGTTCAACACCATGAGCTGGAACACCATCTGGTTTGTATATGCAGCGCTTTCACTCCTGCTGTCTCTTGGCATCAAATTCATGTTGAAAGTCCCCGCTGGACTTGATGCACGTGACGCTGCTTTAGCCGCCAGCCAACCCAAAGGTAAACTGGCCGACGCTTTAAAGAACAAAGACCTGCTCACCGGCGCTTTTGCGTTTGCAACCTTTAACTATGCTTTGATGGCTGTGCTCGTTTTCCTGCCCGGTTTCGCAGGTCCGGGATCGGCAGTCAACATGAGCGGGACAGAGGTCGCCCTCGTTGCAACCATCCCCATGATTGGTGCCCTGGTCGGCTCCCCCATTATCGGAGCACTTTCAGACAAAATGGGCCGTCGGAAATTATATATGCTGGCGATTGCCTGTACCGGTATTGGGTCTGTTCTGGCTTTTGTCCCTAACAGAATCTCAATCTATGCCGGCACGATCCTGATTGGACTTATCGGCCTGGGCACACCTGCGATGATTCTTTCTTCTGTTGGTGAAATCATGAAGAAGCCTGAATTGATGGGCTATGGAAACGGATTCCTGTTCCTATGCCAGAATTTGGGCATGTTCCTGGGCAGCGCGACCTTTATGGCGGTTGTCGGAATTCTTGGCGGCAGCCTTCTCATGGGCGGTGTTTTCTGCCTGGTGCTCTGTGTTGTCGGCGTGATTTTAGCGGGTATGACCAAAATTAAGTAAGGAGGTTACTATGAGCAAACAAAAAGTTCTTGATAATCTGAAAAAGAACCATGAAGACGAAAAGATCACTTATTTGACATGCACATCTAATGGATGCTGGGATGCCAGCTGCGTATTAAAAGTGCACAGCAAAGACAATAAGATCACAGCCGTTGAGTCTGATGACACCATCAATCCTCAACGCGGGCGTGAAGATGCGTACATCAGCACCGAGCAAGTCAACCAGGGTATGGTGCAGCAGCGTCCTTGCGTCATGGGACATGCAATCAAAGGGGAACTGTACGCAGAAGACCGTATCACCAAACCTCTCAAACGTGTAGGCGGGCGTGGACATGGTAAGGGCCATTTCGTTGAGATTAGCTGGGAAGAAGCTTTGGACACCATCGCTGAAAAAATGAAGTATGTGCAAGAAAATTTTGGCGACGCCAGCATGCACCACTCACATTTGACCTTCTTCGAAATTTCCGGTCATCCCCTGTGGCCATACATCAAAGGACCTGTCGCGTGTTGGAGTGACCACTCCACCTCAGGCGGCCTGATTGGTGAGAACACTGTGCTCGGCTATGACCCTGCGCGCAACATTTTCAAAGGCATGGGCGGCTCATTCGTCGGATATGAAGCACCCGACCTCTTCAATTCCAAAACCATCATCATGTGGGGCTGGGATCCGCTGGTCGGCTGGCACGGGTCTGTTCCCTACTACCTGAAGCTCGCGAAAGAGCGCGGTGCAAAAATTATCTGCATCGATCCGCGCTACACCTTAAGCGCGGAAGTTCTGGCTGATCAATGGATCCCGATTCGTCCGGGTACCGACCATGCTTTGGCCCTCGCCATGCTGCAAGTCATTTTCGAAGACGATCTCTTGAACTACGAATTTGTTAACAAATGGGTAGAACAGAGCGGCATCGAAAAGCTGAAGAACTATTTGATGGGCGGCGAAGACGGCGAAGTGAAATCTCCGGAATGGGCAGAACCTATCACCACCATCCCTGCAGAAACCATTCGCGAATTGGCTCGCTACTACGCAACCAATGGACCTTGCCATTTACAGCAGCACTATTCAGTTTCCAAGCGTCACTATGGTGACTACGCTGCAGTCGCTGCCATGATCTTGCAGTCCTTGACCGGCAACGTAGCCTGCGCGGGTGGCTGTCAGACGGGCTCCGTCTTGGTTACCTGTGGACACATTCCCTCCATGCCCAACGTCAATGCTGAATTCCACAAAGCTCCTCCGCAGAGAACCCCACCTCTGGTCATGGCGAACAGCAAATTTGCTGAAGCGGTCACCTTGAGACCTAAAATGGAAGCGGGAGAGATCACTGAAGCGGAGTATCGTACTGCTATCGGTACGAGAGAAGGTCAGCCGACTCCTAACATTCAATTCGCTTTCTTAATGAACAACTGGATGAACAACCTGCAAGAAACGAATAAGCGTATGAAAGCCATGGAGATGATTTATTTCACTTGTGGTTTCGCTTGGCACAGAAGCGCGCCTACGACCGAATTTTTGGACATCGTCCTGCCGGGTGTCGTTCATGAATTTGAGTCCACTGACCCCTATCATCTTGATTCTAAACGTTTCCGCACCGCTCCGGGCGGCATGAACAACTACTTCTTCTATGCCGGCAAAGCGGTCGATCCACCGGAAGGTGTACGTCCGATCGAATGGGTCTGGACACAGCTCGCCAATCGTATGGGTGTTGGAGAACTCTACAATCCGCTGCTTAAGGATGTTCCCTGGGACAAGTGGGATGAAGAGATCGAGAAACTGTACAAAATCGCTTACGAGAAATGGATCGCCGACGGCGCCGTTGAAACCTACGCAAAACTGGGTGTTGAAATTAAAACGACCTGGGAAGAGTTCTTGAAAGATCCGATGGTCCGTGTGCCCATCGATAAGCCTTTCCACGCTTTTGCAAACACCATCAATGATCCCGACGCTAAGCCTTTCCTCACACCTTCGGGAAAAATCGAAGTCTATCAGACCATGATTGATGACGCGAACAAGGATGGCCGCTATGGTGGTAAATTTGATCCAATCCCGCGTTGGAAGCCAAGTTATCAAGAGGAAGCTCCTTTGGACAGCCTTTACAACCCGCGTACCGAAAAGTATCCTCTGTCCATGGTTACTCCTGTCTCGATTTACCGCTGTCTCTCAAAGTACGATGTCAACCCCGTACTGCGTGAATGCTACAATCACCGTGTCTGGATGAATCCTGCTGACGCGAAAGCAAGAGGCTTGAAAGACAATGATCTGGCGGAAGTGTTCAACGAAATCGGCAAAGCAGAAATGCGTGTCTATGTAACCAACAAGACGATGCCGGGTACAATCGCAATGCATTTCGGTTCATGGTACACACCTGACACAAAACGTACAGATGAGGTCATGCCTTTCGGTATTGATACGCGCGGCGCATGCAATTTGTTTATCTTTGATAAGCATCTCCCTCACACGGTCGCTAATGTCATCACTTCCGGCCTTGTCGAAGTGAAAAAATTGGAGGAATAATCTATGGGTCAATATGCATTCTATTTTGATCAAACACGGTGCTACGGATGCCAAACCTGCGCCGTAACCTGTAAAGACTGGAACTTGCTGGAAACAGGTCCGGAACAGTGGATGTCTATTTACGATTTTGAAGAAGGCGTCTACCCCAATATCAGACTGAACATTCTGGCTTTCAGCTGCGGTCACTGCGACAATCCTGTTTGTGTCCCGGCTTGCCCCAATGACGCAATTTTCAAAGAAGACAAGTATGGTGCGGTATTGGTCGATCAGGACAAATGTGATGGCTGCCGCAGCTGCTATGACGCTTGCCCGTATGGCTCGCCTTCTTTCAAGAACGATGAAGCCGGCACCAAAATGAGCAAATGCACCATGTGCATCGACAAGCTTGAAAATGGTGAAATCCCTGCTTGTGTCTCGTCATGTCCTCTGCGTGCTTTGGACTTTGGACCTGTCGAAGAAATGGAAGCCAAATACGGCTCGCTGCGCCAATTGAAAGGCATGCCGGATGCTTCTTTGACAAATCCGAACTACATTGTGAAAGCTAAAGAAGAGAAAGTCCCGCTGATTCCTTTTGACGCCAAGAAACATCTTGAGTTGAACGGACCGCGTGGAGAATTCGTGAATAATCCTGTTGTGAAAAATATCACTGATATTACAGAGTATGACCCTGCGAATATCACCCCACGCACATCAGAAAAGTTCACCATGAAGTTCGCGACTGCTGCAGAGAGATTTGAACAGAGCAAGAACGACATCGGCTAAACGAAGAGCACAGTAGTGTAGGGAGATTTCCATGAAACTTGAGTATCAGCACAATGGCATCTATTGTAAAGACATCGCTGAATCCATTAAGTTTTACGAGGGTACTTTGGGCTTCAAACTTCTGTTTTCCACAGAGGCCATGGAAGGGGATAAACCCTTGAAAATGGCCTGGATCAGAAACGAAGCAGGAGTGGTCATTGAATTACTTGAGCAATGGGACAAGGCGCCTTTGGATTCCACCAAAGGCAGTCTAAACCATTTGGCTCTGCGCGTCGATGACATGGATGCATTTGTTGCTCACCTGAACGAAAAGGGTATCGCGATCGAAGCAGGTCCGTTCGCAACCGGACTTGAGTTTGATCGTGAGTTGAGCGATGAAGAAACCGCCATTTTCGCGAAAAGCAGCAGTAAAGGGCTGGCGCTGAAGATCATGTTCTTCAGAGGCCCTGGTAACGAACGCTTTGAAGTCGTTCAAGACAACATCGCCGCACTGTAAAAAGCAAGGTCAGCGTCGCTGATCAAACATTGAGGTCAATTGCACGCTTCGAGTCCTGTAACCTAAAACATCTTAGTCATGGTTACCGGACCTGGATTCCATCCACAGGGTTCTATCGGAAACGACAGTGCCTTCCACATTGAAAAGAAGCCGCAATCCTCCTCATTCATTTAGCGTTTTAGGGCGCTGAAAATCCAGCTGACCAGGTTTTCAAAGAAGAACCGGTCTATCTTGATTTGGAGAAACTCAAATCTATATTTGGGTTTTTTGTTTTTTAAAAAATTCAGATGATTATACTGCCTTTACGCGTGAAGCAGCATGATGTTGTCCGGCGCGATGTTGATCCACAATTCTTTGGGTCTGTTCAGTGAATTCCATTCAGCTTTATCCAATTTTACTCTGATGTGCGAATAGGCACTGCTGCTGCCGGGAACAGATAGAATCAGAATACTTGAACCCAGTTCGTCTATGACATGCTTCACTTGGGCCAGAAAGCTGTTTTCACTTCTTTTCAGTGTTGATACTTCGATCAGATGCGAATGAACACCCAGATAGGCGCTGCCATCAGGGATCTGCTTGACATGTAAAGCCACAGCCCAGTCAAGCGCCTGAACGGTATGGTGATTCAAGACCTCAATGCGAGAAAAGTTCTTGCAGCCCGTCAGTAAGCAAGCATTGATAGAACGGGGTCTTTCGAAAAGCTCGGCCACGGTTTGCGGTTCCTCAGAATGTCCTTCGCTTAAGACACAGACACGATCACACAGACGATAGACTTCATTTCTGTTATGCGACACAAAGATGGCCGGACGCTTAAAAGAAGCCAGAGTTGCTGAAAGTTCCAGTTCAAGCTGCCATTTCAAATAGTTATCCAAAGCGGAAAATGGTTCATCCAGTAAGAGAATGTCAGGTTGGTTGACCAGGATTCTTGCTAAAGCAGCGCGCTGCTGCTGGCCGCCTGAAAGTTGGTGAGGGCGTTTGTTTTCGTGTCCTGTCAGTTGCATAGAGGCAATCATTTCCTCGACCAGGGCGTGCTTTTTGGCTTTTTCTTTGGTCCTCACGCCGCAGGCGATGTTCTGGGCGACGGTCATGTTGGGAAAGAGAGAATACTGTTGAAAGAGGTACCCCACCCTGCGCTCCTGAGGACAGAGATTTATTTTTCTGTGGCTGTCGAACAAAATACGCTCATTCAGAATAATGCGCCCCTCATCCGGGTTTTCGATACCCGCGATACATTTGAGGGTCATGCTTTTGCCGCATCCGGAAGCACCTAACAAAGCGAAAACTTCGTCTTCGGCTGTGAAATTCACCTCCAAGTTGAAATTGCCGATTTTTTTCTTGATATCAACGATGAGCGACATTACCGTGTCTCCTCGCTGATGTTTCTGTGTGCAAAAGTCGCTTTGTTCTTTCGTTCAAGCGAATTAACGGCGAGCAGTACCGCTGCGGAAATCACAAGATTGACCAGCACCCAATTATACGCAGCCGCGTCATCACCGGTCCGCCACAGCTGATACACTGTGGTGGAAATCGTGGCCGTTTTACCGGGGGTGTAGCCGGCAACCATACTCGTCGCCCCATATTCACCGAGCGCTCTGGCAAAAGCCAGGACGGTCCCGGCAATGATGCCCTGCTTGCACGCGGGGATGCGGATACGCCAGAAAATATAGCTGTTGGAAAGCCCCAGTGTCTGGCCGGCAAAAGATAAGGATTCATCGAAGGACTCAAAGGCACCGCGGGCGGTGCGGTACATCAGTGGAAAAGACACGACTACGGAAGAGAAGATGGCGGCGTACCACACCATGGTCAGACGAATATCGAAGCGGCTTAGAAACCAGGCGCCGAGTGGTCGATTGGGTCCCAGCACGACCAGGAGGAAAAAGCCTACGACCGTGGGAGGGAGGACCAGCGGCAAAGTCAAAAAAACATCCATGACCGCTTTAGCCGCGACGGGCAGCCTGGCGACGTAATAGGCCGCGGCAATGCCCAGAAAGAAGACCAGAAAACTGCTGATCAGGGCTATGCGGATCGAATTGATGAGGGGATACCAGTCCATGATCGTTTCTCTTTCACCAACAACTGTAGATTAGACGGATCGTAAGAGGGGCCCTTCACGATCAGTCAAGCTTTGTGACAAAACCGTACTTTTCCAGTATGGCTTGCGCTTCAGGGCTGCGCAGAAAATCCAAATAAACGGCGGCTGTTTCTTTATTTTTACTGTTTTTCATCACAGCGGCCGGATAGACCGCCGGGGTAACTGAACCGACAGGAGCGGCTGCGATGATTTCAAGCTTGCTTGGATCAGGAGAGGAGGCCACATCCGTTCGATAGACGATCCCGCAATCAACTGAGCCTTCCGCAACTTGCAGAGCCGCTTCGGTCGTGTTCGAAGCGAAACTTATTTTTCCGGCTTCATTGAGTTCAGTATAAATCTCAAGGTAATTGAGCATTTCGGCGGCATATTGTCCGACGGGGACATCTGCATTGCAGATCGTCATCAGGTTCACTTTTTCAACATTAAGGTCATTAAACGATCTTATGCCGGCGGGATTGCCGGCAGGAACGACCAGCACGATCTGATTTTCAAGTAAATTAAAGCGCGACCCGGAGTCGACAAAATCCAGTCCTTCGCGGTTGACTTCCACTCTGGCGTTCAGGTCAAGCTGATCCATTTGCTTTTGCCCGGCTGAAATAAAAACATCGCAGTCCGCGCCTTCCTGAATCTGTGTCTTCAGCGTTCCTGATGAATCAAAGGTGAAAATGAGTTTTACGTCTGGATTTTGGGTATTAAAAGTATTCGCAAGCTCGCTCAGTGCTTTATTTAGAGAAGCAGCGGCAAAAACGACCAGTTCCTGTTCCTTGACTGTTCCTGCCGTTGAATTCGCCGCGCCTGTCACAGCGCCGCAAGCGGCCAAGCCCAGCAGGAGCAGGGCTGAGAAGATGAAAGCCCCCAGCCTCTTATAGCTTCCGGCTCCAACGACTCGCGTTTTAAACCTGGACTTCAGCATGATTCTCCATCGGTCTGGCGCATTCGCGATCAGCCCCGGTCAGAATCCCTAAGCCGTGACCCAGGGAGGGCAGTATAAACTCCAGACACTCCTTGACCGCCTTCGGACTGCCCGGCAGATTGATGATCAGGGTTTTTCCGCGAATACCGGCCACTGCGCGGCTCAACATGGCGCGCGGGGTTACTTGCATGGATAAGGCACGCATGGCTTCCGCAATCCCCGGAGCGAAACGTTCGACCACGTCGCCGGTCGCCTCAGGTGTACAATCGCGCTCTGAAAAGCCCGTCCCACCCGTTGTCAGAAGCAGATCCGCTTCCTGCGAATCGCATATTCTGCGCATTTCAGCGGCCAGCATGCCGCGGTCGTCCGGGAGCATGATGTAGGAGGAAAGCGCATAGCCGGCCGCGCTCACGACTTCGCGGATGACCTCTGAGCTCAAGTCGACCCTTTGCCCTGCGTAACCTGAATCGCTCGCTGTGATAATTGACACGCGGTACATTATATTTTTTCCTCCACAAGCAGTAATTCATCCCCCACAGAGACCTTTCCACCTTGTAAAACCCGGGTAAAGACCCCTTCGCGCGGCATGATGCAATCGCCCATTGCTTTGTAGATCTCGCAATGACTGTGGCACTGCTTACCGATTTGGGTGAGTTCGAGAACGACCTCGTTGCATTTCAATTTAGTTCCAACGGGGAGCTTGGCAAAATCAAAGCCTGCGACGACGAGGTTTTCCCCAAACGCTCCGTCGTTGACTTCGGCTCCTCGGGCACGAAAAGCGTCCACTTTATCGTGTGAAAGCAGCGAGACTTGACGATGCCATTTTCCTGCATGCGCATCATTTTCCATGCCCCAGCCGGCGATGAGTGCCGCTGTGCCGATATTTTTCTTTTGAGTTCCTTTTTTTTCGCTGCTGCATACAGCAATGATTTTACCCATGATCAGCCTCCGATTTGTGACATGATGCGTGTTTCACGATTTGAAATAGGTGAAGATTCAGAAAAACTGTGACAGATCGGTTTTTCGGTAATTGCTTTTTCGATAGCGGCTTGAATCGCTGCGTCGCTGCTGCCGCTGTTCAGCAATTCTTTAAGGGAAACGCCTGAATCGAACTGCAGGCAGGTTTTCAGAAAACCATCTGCAGTCAGGCGCACGCGGTTGCAATCGTCACAAAATTTATGGCTGACCGCACTGATGAAGCCCACTTTTCCGGCCATGTCAGGAAACGAAAAATATCTGCAATTGCGCGTCCCGCCGACGTTCGATACAGGACTCAAGCTTCCGAATTCGGCCTCAAGCATCGCTTTGAGCCTTGCTTCGTTGATCCCGTTGTCAATCTCTCCGGCTCCGATGGGCATCTGTTCGATGAAGCGCAGCACCGTTTTTTTCTCGCCCACGATAAGCCTCGTCAAGGGGAGGATCTGCGTTTCGTTGAAAACTGAAGGAACACAATTGATCTTGACCTTGAGGTTTTTGTACGCGAGGGCGGCGTCAATACTGCGCAGCACCTTTTGTACCCCTTTGCGCCGGGTGATGCGTTCGAAAATTTCATCGTCGATGGCATCCAGACTGATGTTTACCCCGGATATTCCGGCCTTGACCAGATCCGGAAGCTGTTCCGCCAAGAGCGTGCCATTGCTCGTCAGCACCACTTCATGAATTCCGTCGATCTCCTTTAAAGCGGCCACCAGTGTGTGCAAGTCTTTTCTTACGAGCGGTTCCCCGCCGGTCAAACGGATTTTTTTGATCCCCAGCTTGGCAAAAATGCGCACCAGCCGGATAATTTCTTCATAATGTAAGATCTCGTCGTGTT
>CAYNZF010000040.1:0-4225 GCA_964401615.1 uncultured Oscillospiraceae bacterium | reverse complement strand
TACAGCGTAGATCGCAGCGATCGGTGACGGAGATACGCATGTAATCGATTTTTCTGCCCTGACCGTCAAGCATCCATCATTCCTCCGTATTCAAAAACACCGGATTTTCCGCCGGATTTGTGCCTCAAATGAATATTCTCGATCACCATGCCCTTATTGATTGCCTTGCACATGTCGTAAATGGTGAGCAATGCCACGCTGCAGCCGGTCAAAGCTTCCATTTCCACGCCTGTTTTGCCATCTGTTTTGACGGTGCAAATGGCCTTGACCACGCCTTTATCCGCATCGGTTTCAAAATCGATGGCACATTGGGTGAGCATTAAGGGATGGCAGAGCGGAATCAGCTCAGGTGTGCGTTTTGTGGCCATAATGCCTGCGATGCGCGCTACACCTAAAACATCACCCTTTTTGGCACGGCCATCAGTAATGGCGGCCATGACGTCCCGGTTCACGCGAATCTGTCCCTCGGCGATTGCCAGACGTGTACTGATGCTTTTGTCTTGGACATCTACCATGATGGCCTGGCCTGAATCATCAAAATGACTCAATTTCTTTTCTAGATCATCACCCATACGTACTAACCTCACAACATCACAACTTCAACCGTTTCACCAGCCTCAAGCGAGGCTGTTCCGGCTTGAACATCAATAAAGCAATTGCAGCCCAACAAGGACAAAATCTGGCTGCTGGAGTGACCCTCCGGCAGTGTGACCTGTCCGTCCTGAAATTTTCCCCGGATGAAGCGTCGGCCGGGGCTGGCTTTCGGGAAAGCGGTCTGCAAAACCGCCTTCTTTCGCGTCGCAGCCAGATGGCTGTCAGCAGAAAGCTGCGCGAGCAGAGGTCTGGCCAAAAGTTCAAAAACTGCAGCGGCAGCGAAGGGATTACCTGAAAGGGCTAAAATCGGCACGCCCGCATGGCGTGCGAAAAGCGTTGGCATGCCGGGTTTCATGGCGATTCCGTGAAAAATCGTCTTCGCCCCCAGACCCGCGATGATGTCCGGGATCAAGTCCTTCTGACCCACTGAAACGCCGCCGGTCGTGATGAGCAAGTCAGCTTCTTTCAGGGCTCTGCCGAGCGCGCCTGTAATTATTTCTTCGTCATCCCCGCAGGTTTCGGCCTGAATGACGTCCATACCCATTTCTTCTAAACGTGCGGTCAAGTAAATCAAATTGGAGTTGTAAATTTTACCGGGAGGCAGCGCCTGCCCCGGAGCGACCAACTCATCACCGGTCGACAGCACCGCTACTTTGGGCTTCTTAACGACCACGACTTCATTTACTCCGGCCGCTGCTGCAATAAATGCAGCGTAGGCATCCATTCTCAGACCACGGGCTAAAAGCAAGGTACCCTTCGCAAAATCGCTGCCTTTGTGTATGTAGTTGTCAAAAGGAGCCAGTTCCTCATAAATAAGGACCGTGTTTTCTCCTTCATCCGTGCGCTCCTGCCTGATCACACAATCGCTGCCCGGGGCCAGTATGCTGCCGGTCATGACCCTCACGCATTGTCCTTCGCCGATTGTCACGTCTGTGAACCCCCCGGCATAAACCTTGTCGATGACCTGAAGTTTAAGAGGAGTGGTACGAGAAGCCCCTTTACTGTCGAGCGCGCGCAGGGCATAGCCATCCAGTGGTGAGCGCGGAAAGGGCGGTTGATCGATCCCGGCCAAAACATCTTCAGCCAAGACTCTGCCGAGTGCGTTCATGAGCATCACGTTTTCTGTTTCAAGCGGCTTTACGCCCTCCAGCACAAGTTTCAGGGCTTGTTCAAATTGCAAGGCCATCGTTACGCTCCTTTGCCAAAGGGACAAATCGGATAATGACAAACGGGACAGTCCAGACAAAGTCCACCGTGTCCCAGTGCGGCCAAGTCAGCTTTCGTGATGGAAGCCCCGGCGACGAGGCGAGGCAGCACCAGATCAAAGATCGTGGATTTAGCGTACATGACACAGCCGGGCAGACCGATAACAGGAAGACCGTCATCGTAATAACCCAGTAAAAACATGGCCCCGGGTAAAACGGGTGCTCCATAGCTGATGATGTTCGCACCGCTGTCCTTTATGGCACCGGGTGTGCGGTCATCGGGATCGACACTCATGCCACCGGTGCAGGCAATTATTTCCACTCCTGCTTCGCGCATGGCATTGATTGCCGCGATCAGGCGATCTTTGTCGTCGTCACACACGATCCGTTTGGCGACTTCGACACCGTACTGAGCCAGTTTCGCTGCGACCACCGGACCGAATTTGTCCTCGATGCGACCGTGAAAGACTTCGCTGCCCGTAACGACCAAACCGGCCCTCTTGATTTTCCAGGGGGTGAGCTTCAGCAGAGGTTCAGCACCATTCAACTGCTCGGCTGCAGTCAATTTTTCCTTGGCAATGACCAGAGGGATGACTCGCGTCGCCGCCAGCTTATCGCCGGCTTTGACCGCGGTGTGGCTGTGCCTCGTAGCAATCATAAGCTCGTCAAGTGTATTGATGGCATTGAGACGCGCGATATCCACCGTAAACAGACCGTCCACATCCGCAATCAGCTCGATTTTTCCTTCTTTTACCGCAGTAGGATGCATGTGTTCATTCTGACAGATCACGCGCAGGTGTTCGGCTGCTTCGTCCTCATGCAAAAGATCAGCGGATTTTTCCCAAACATAAAGGTGATCTTTTCCCATGGACAGAAGCACCGGGACATCCGCCTCGGTCACGACGTGGCCTTTACGAAAACGGGCCTCTTTGGTAACCCCCGGGATAATTTGTGTCATGTCATGACATAAGATGTGACCAACGGCATCAACGGTATTGATCAGTTCCATAATTAAGCCTTTCGCATAAAAATAGCTCATCTTCGCAAAGACAAGCCATTCAAAGCAAAGGTGATCCCTTCACTCATGTTGTGCTTCCCTTTTCAAGACGGAAGGCAGCCGGTTTTCCGTGCTGCCCGAAACGATAATCGTTTAGCGAAGCTCCGTGGGCGTAACCTTTAGGTGCTTTTGCTCGGGAAATATTCAGTTGAGCCTATCCTATCACCCCGAAAATGCTTTTTCAAGAAAGCAAATGGAAGAGCAGAATAGATGAAGAAAAACGCATGTTTTTAGCTATTTATTTGGATATTTCGTTGAAGATTGTTGAAATAGCAAAATATACGCACTATAAACAGTGTGGAATGTTAAATTGCCCAATACTTGTATACCAAATTTATTTGTGAATAAGTTGACATTAAGAATCGTCCTTGGCTACAATGGGCGCACTGAGTAAAACTTATTTCGGGTGAAGTCAAATTTGCCAAACACTTAAAAGTAGACGAATGGGCCGTTCAAGCACATTTTATGACTTTGTTTTTTTGCAATTATTTTTAATTCGAAAGGTAAGAAAAAGCATGAAAAATTCAGCCGGTCGCGAAATTCCGGAATTTATCGAATCCTACGGAGAAGTCAAATTGTACGAAGGGGCTTTTGCCAACATGGGCGAGCGCGTGAGGACTACTTCAAAAGTCCGCAGTGTAGTGCCGACCGATGAGAAACTTCTGCCCTCAATCGAAGCGGCCATCGAGAAATCCGGATTGAAAGACGGGATGACGGTTTCTTTCCATCATCATCTGCGTAACGGTGATAAAGTCACCAATCTGGTGATGCTGGCCATCGCGAAAATGGGTATTAAAGACATTCACCTCGCGGCGACGGGACTCTTCCCTTGTCATGAACCTCTTGTGCAGTTGATGGAAGACGAGGTCATTACCAAGGTCACGACCAACACCTTTAATCCGGGTGCGGTCGCCAAAGCAATCACCTATGGCAAGCTTAAGAAGCCGGCGGTTCTGATGAGCCATGGCGGTCGTCCGCGCGCGGTCGAAAGCGGTGAGCTGCACATCGACGTGGCCTTCATCGCTGCGCCAACAGCGGATTCCTATGGAAACGTGAACGGAACACAAGGTCCTTCCGCTTGTGGCTATCTTTCCTACATCTATCCGGATGCGCAGTATGCGGACGTTGTCGTGGCCGTCACTGACAATTTGGTCTCCTATCCGGCTTGCCCGATCGAAATTTCTCAAGAAAAAGTGGATTATGTTGTTGTCGTCGATCACATCGGTGATCCGAGCGGCATCGAGTCCGGTTCGACGAAGATCACGACAGATCCAATCCGTTTGAAAATCGCTTCGGACACGACCAAGTTGATTGACGAACTGGGTTACATCAAAGAAGGCATGTCCTTCCAAACCGGTGCCAGCGGTAC
>CAYNZF010000039.1:0-19899 GCA_964401615.1 uncultured Oscillospiraceae bacterium | reverse complement strand
AAGAAATGCCGACAAGGTACCACGACCCTGACGGACTTTAATATACAAGGAGAAAAGTAATGAAGAAAACCGTATCAGTCACCCTTGCTCTGTCCATGTTGTTTTTGGCCGCCTGTGGTACTCAAACCACGTCAATGAATACATCTGCGAACACAGGCACAACCGCTTCCGCAGCCGCGGCCGAGTCAAGCGCGTCCGTTTCAAATGCAAGCACAACGGCTGCAACAGAGGCAAGTACGCAGCCCCAAAACCCGGTCGTCCGTCTTTCTACAACGACCAGCGTCAATGACTCCGGGCTTTTACCTGAATTGGAAAAAATGTTTGAAGCCAAATCGGGTTTTCAATTGGATATCATCGCGAATGGTACAGGCGCCGCCATCAAACTGGGCGAAACGGGGGATGCCGATGTGCTGCTGGTACACGCCAAAGCCTCAGAAGAAGCCTTCATTGAGGCAGGGTTTGGTGAGAAACGCATTCCTTTTATGCATAATTTCTTTGTGATTGCGGGTCCGGAAGCAGATCCTGCTAAAATCGTGTCTGCCAAAACAGCAGCCGATGCGTTCAAATTGATCTCCGACACCCAGTCGCCCTTCGTATCACGCGGTGATGACTCGGGCACTCACAAGGCAGAACTGAATATCTGGAAAAAGGCCGGCATCGAGCCCACAGGCAGCTGGTACAATTCCGCCGGAAAAGGCATGGGTCCCTGCCTGCAGATGGCGGGTGAAATGTCAGCCTACATCCTGACAGATCAGGCAACCTACCTCGCCACCAAGGAGCAGACCGGGCTGGCTGTTCTTCTGGGTCAGTCTGATGATATGAAAAACACCTATTCCATGATCGCGATCAGCCAGGACAAGCACGCGGACGTCAATGCGGCCGGCGCGCAGGCTTTCATCGATTTTATGTTGAGCGACGAAGCGAAATCTTTTATTGCTGATTATGGAAACGCTAAGTACGGTGAGCCCTTGTTCATTTACGACGGCGCCTCTGACTGAGATGGATATGCCCCGGATTTTGTCGCTGACCGTCATCATGACGGTCATGAGCACCACCATCGCTGCTCTGCTCGGTATTCCGACCGGGGTGCTGCTGGCCTCTCTGCAGTTTCCCGGTAAACGGATGCTGCGCCGCATCATTCAAACCTTCATGAGCCTGCCGCCCGTGGTTGCGGGTCTGTTCGTTTTTCTCCTGCTTTCGCGAAGTGGTCCACTCGGCAGCCTGAATCTGCTCTTTTCATTGACGGCGATGGTTATCGCCCAAGTCGTCTTGATTTTTCCCATTATCACGAGCCTGACCCTATCAGCCGTTGAGGCAAAAAGACCACAAATATTGGAAACCGTCACCGGGCTTTCACTCAGCCGCGGGCAGGAATATGGCCTTTTGCTTTGGGAATGCCGAATACCATTGATCACGGTCGTCCTTTCCGGTTTCGGGCGGGCCGTGTCTGAAGTCGGTGCCGTCATGATGGTGGGCGGCAATATCGCAGACAAGACCCGCGTCATGACAACTGCAATCATGCTTGAAACCAGCAAAGGTAATTTCACCGGAGCAATACAGCTCGGACTGGTCCTGCTGGTTTTATCGTTTGGGGTCAATATCATTGCGGTCTGGCTGCAGGAGGACAAAAATGCTTGAGCTCAGGGACCTGAAACAGGATTACGGCTCGCGCTGTGTACTGGACATCCCCTTGCTGCAGTTGCGCAGCGATGGCCATTATGCGGTGATCGGCTCGAATGGTGCCGGCAAAACGACTTTGCTGCGCGCTTTGATGGCTCGCTTCAAATCCACCTCCGACCCCTCCCGCCTTGGATATTTACCTCAGAAACCCTATGCTTTTGCCATGCAAGTCCGGCAGAACATCGAGCTCGGTATTCCGCGGTCGAGCGGCCTGACACGGGAAGAAAAAAATGCACAGGTTGATCGTCAGCTTGAGCTTCTTGACCTTGCGGCTCTGGCACATCAGCGAGCTGATCGTCTGTCCGGCGGTGAAACACAAAAAATGGCGCTGGCGAGAATGCTGGTGATTCCAAGGCAGATTCTGCTGCTGGACGAACCGACCAACAGCATGGATATGCGCAGCCTGCAGCTGGCGACTGAAGCAATCAAGAGCTACCTCAAACAGACGCCCTGCCTGCTGGTCCTGGTCTCACACCAGCTTTCGCTGATCCGGGAGCTGACCAACGAATTACTTTACCTTGATCAAGGCCGGATTCTTGATAAAGGTCCCACCCGCTCATTGCTGAACCATCCTGAGAATGAAAAACTGGCTCGATTTCTGCAGATACAGCTGCGAGGTGACCTGTCATGCTGAATGTATTAACGCTTGACGAGGCAAAAGATATCCTGCTGCGATTCGCTCGTCCGACCGGCCGCACGCAGTCCGTTTCAATTGAAGAAGCGGTCGGCCGCGTGTTGGCTGAGAATGTCTGCTCGGTGGCGGATGTCCCCGGCTTTGACCGATCCACCGTAGACGGACTGGCTGTACGTGCTTCCGACACCTTTGGTGCGAGCGACAGTATTCCGGCCATGCTGCAGCTGGTCGGTTCCGTGTTGATGGGCCGGGCTTCGGACGTCCAAATCAAGAGCGGTGAATGTGCAGTTGTTCCCACAGGGGGTGCATTGCCGGCCGGGGCGGATGCCATGGTGATGATCGAGTACGTGGAAACGCTGGGTGATGGGCTGATGCTGGTCAATCGGCCCTCTTCGCCGGGTGATCATCTGATCCTGCGCGGCGACGATTTCAAGACTGGTCAGCTTGTATTGCCGGCTGGGCGGGTGATTCGGACTGCGGACATCGGCACTTTAGCCGCTTTAGATGTGCGCCGCGTCGTGGTGTATGAACGGCCGCGCGTCGCCATCATTTCCACCGGTGATGAGCTGGTACCTCTTGGCCATCCATTGACAGCGGGCCTCATCCATGACCTCAACAGTCCGGCCCTTGCCGCACTGGTCCGGCAGTCCGGTGGAGAACCGGTTCTTTACGGCATCATTGCAGATCGACCGGAACTGTTGGAGCGCAGCCTCGAAAAAGCCAGGCGTGAGTGTGACCTCATCCTGATTTCCGGCGGCAGTTCTGTCGGCGAAAAAGACCATTTACATACTGCTATCGAAGCACAGGGCGAGCCGGGTATCCTTTTTCACGGGATCGCCGTCAAGCCGGGAAAACCCACTCTGGCAGGAGTTGCGGGTAAGTGCATTATGCTGGGACTGCCGGGTCACCCCTTGGCCGCCTGGTTCATGGCCTGGTGGCTCGCACAGCCACTTTTATTCGCTTTACAAGGGGCCGCCATACCGGAACGTGACACGGTGTCCGCCAAGCTCAGCTGCCGAGTCCCGTCAAATGCGGGGCGTGAATCGATTATTCCGGTCAGGCTGCGGCCTGATCCCGCGGACCGGAACCGTTGGCTGGCGGAACCGGTTTTCACGAAGTCAGGTTTGATCACTGTTTTAAGCCAAAGCGATGGCTGCATCAGGATCAGCCGGGACAGGGAAGGGCTTGAAGCAGATACAAGCGTCAGGGTCTATCGTTTTAATTAAGGAGGCTTTTTGCTTATGTCACAGGAATATTTGACCAACACCCCGCTGGAAAAGGCGGTCGAGCTTTATCTGGAACGTCTGATGGCAGCCGATATTCGTCCTTTAAGCGAGATGATCAATGTCAGAGACGGACTCGGCCGCAGGACGGCTGCTGCCATATATGCGAATCGCAGTGTTCCACATTACCTGGCCTGCGCCATGGATGGGGTCGCGGTAAGTGCTGAAAAGACTTTCGGGGCGAGCGAAACAGCACCCATCGATTTTGCTAAAGAAAGCTGTCACATGGTGGATACCGGCGACGGTCTTCCGCTTGGAACAGATGCGGTCGTCATGATAGAAGATGTCATCGATCTGGGAGATCGGATTCGTCTGATTGCGCCGGCGGTTCCCTGGCAGCACGTTCGCCAGATCGGTGAAGACTTTTGTGCAGGTGATATGCTGGCCTGCAGCGGCACCCTCCTGACTCCGGCACTTCTTGGGGTACTGGTGGCGGGTGCGGTGATGAACGTGCCGGTCCTGCGTCGGCCGCATGTGACCCTGATCCCCACGGGTGATGAGATCGTCCCGCCAACGGATGAACTGACAGCAGGCCGCATTCCGGAGTTCAATACCACGGTTTACGGTGCGTTTCTAGAAGTGGACGGTGTCGAGGTATCCGTTACAGCGATCATACCGGATGATCCTGAAAAATTACGCGCAGCCTTGTCGGAGGCAATCGATCGATCGGACCTGGTCCTGCTGCTCGCCGGCTCATCCGCCGGTCGGGATGACTTGTCAGCAACTACGATCCGTTCGCTGGGCGAGGTGGTTCTGCACGGTATTGCCATTCGACCCGGAAAACCCGCTGTCCTCGGCATTTGCAGTAACAAGCCGGTGATCGGCCTGCCGGGATATCCCGTCTCCGGTCTGGTTGTACTGGAAGAAGTGGTTCGTCCGCTGCTCAGCAAGCGGTATGGCCTTGATATTCCGGAAAGGCCCGTCGTCCAAGCTCGCTTGACCCGCCGCCTGAATTCTTCGCTCAAGTATCTTGAATATATTCGGGTCCGACTGACCCGCAGCCGCGGACAGCTCATTGCTGCACCGCTGGATCGCGGTGCCGGAAAATTGACGAGCTATGCAAATGCGGATGGTATTCTGAGCATCCCGCGGGACAGCGAAGGGTTTGAAGAAGCGGCGCTGGTCGATATTCGGCTGCTGCGCCCGCTCTCACAGATCGAAAACGCGCTTAGTGTGATCGGCAGTCACGATCCCTTAATCGATGAAATCGCTGACTTGCTTTACTTATCCGAGGGACCGGCGGTTACCTTATCCTCCGTCCACGCCGGCAGCATGGGCGGCGTCCTGGCAATACGGCGTCATGAGGCGCAAATCGGCGGGATACACCTACTGGATGAAACCTCAGGAGAGTATAACGTGGCCGTCGTCCGACGCTATTTTGCCGGTGGTGAAGCCATTTTGGTCGAAGGCGTTCGCCGTCTTCAAGGTCTGCTCGTGCAGCGGGACAATCCACTGCAGATTCGTGATTTTTCCGACATCGCCGAACGCAGACTTCGCTATGTCAATCGGCAAAAGGGAGCCGGGACGCGCTTGCTGCTCGACCACCTACTCACCCAGCACGGGATATCGTCTGAACGGATTTCCGGCTACACACGCGAGGAATACACGCACACGGGTGTCGCGGCTCAAATCAAGGCAGGTACCGCAGATGCCGGTATGGGTATCCTGTCTGCCGCTCGGATTGCCGGCCTGGACTTTCTGCCGCTTGCTGAAGAATCTTATGATTTTCTCATCGATGCAGGAGCCTGGCAGATGCCGGGGGTGCAGCGTTTTATCAGCGTACTCCAATCCGACGCTTTCCGGCAGCGTCTGGAACAACTCGGCGGCTATCGCCTGGTACAGCCGGGTCGCGTGATTTGGCCGGGTGACGCGCTTACAGAACAAAAAAAGTCGCTTTGATCTGATTCAGCCTGCTTCCGTCACCGGAATGATCGCCACAACATCGGTATCAGCAAGCTCGGTTTCCAGGCCCTGCAGCTGCCGCAGATGGCGGCCGTTGACCAGGATGAAAATGTCGGGGTGCGGCTCTTTGCCGTCCTGTGACAAAATACTGCTTTTAAGTGGTTCCTGATGGCGATCGGCAAGTGAACGAAGCAGATCCAGAACAGAGGCAGGCACGGATACGAATTCTTCAGCGCAGCCTGCGTTATCGCGCAGGTGGGCAAAATAACGAACGATCATGATTTCCTCCGATTTAAAACAGGCTTCCGCAGATGGGGCAAGCCGGCGTCCGTTCGACACGGATCCGATCGCTTGTCATTTGCCTGCCGTAATAGTAAAAAATTTCGTTCCTGAGCGGCGCGGGCAGTCCAAGCAAGTGCAGAATAGCGAGTGTGGCCTCAATGGACCCAATCACTCCGGCTGTCGCGCCAATCACCCCGGTTGTCTGAGTCTCACTGCTTTCAATGACCGCTTTGGGTTCGGCTGAGTCTTCCTCCTGCGGCAAAGGCAGTCCCGAAAACCCGAACAGACAGTCGAAACATGCCGTCTGTCCGGGGATGATCTGGGTGACATAAGCGGAAAAGCCATTGATACCACCATCGATCCAGGTTTTATCAAGTTCGCAGCAGGCTGCATTGATGATGCGCCTGGTCCGGTTGTTGTCGACGGCCCCGACGATTACGTCATATGATTTAAATAAATCGAGAGCCTGCGTAAGGTCCAGTCTCTGAGAGAATGACTCGATCAGCAGGTCCGGATGATACTCCGCTAGCCGTTTTCTTGCTTGCTCTGCTTTGAGCAGGCCAATGTCGGCGGGCGTATAAAGGAACTGACGGTTCAGATTGGAAACGGATACATAATCAGAGTCGAGAATTCCGATCCGCCCGACCCCGGCACCGGCCAGAGCGAACAGCAGCGGTGAAGCGAGTCCGCCCGCACCAATCACAAGGACACGGCCGGCCCCCAGGCGAGACTGACCTTCAGCTCCGATTTCAGGCATGCTGATCTGGCGCTCGTAATACGCGTCCCGAACAGGATTATTTGGCCGCATTGATAGGATCAGGCTCTTTCATCAGTTCCGCAGTCATCTCAACATATTTTTTGGTCAGGCGGCTCGCTGTCGCCTCATCCAGCTGACCATGCATACTGGGCGTCTCAAAAAAGCGTCGAGGCAGCTTGACAGCCTTTTGGCGGAAGCCATACTGCTCCTTGATCCGCAGTTTGGTCCGATAGATCCGCTTGGAAATTTCAGTCAGGTCTTCATCGGTCAATTTCCAGCCGACACTGTTTAAGGCATCGAGAATCGTCTGCCTGTCATACACTTTACGGGCAAAAAGGCACATGACCAATGAGTTTGTCATGCAGCGTTCGACTTCTTCGTTGAAAAGCTTGCTGACCAGAATGTCCTCATCGAACTCTTTCATGCTCTGGTCGACCGAGTAGCCGCCATTACAAAGGTGCGAGTGACGGGCACCGACGGATGCGCCGACGAGCGCGCCATAACCGGTGTGATAGCCGGGCATTTCATTTCCGGCAATATGCATGGCAAATTCAGAGCCGCCATAAACCGATGACGCATGTTGGGAACCTTTGCCCAAAGTCTTGTAAAATGAGTTCCTGCCAGTGGCTAAATAGTCGATTGCCTTGATATAAGTCTGAGTATCACCGAAAGCCAATTTCAGCAAGGTCAGTTCCTCGCTGATCAGACCCGTCTCCAATGCTTCCGTCGCCCAGCCAAGTACGACTCCGGTGCTCATGGCATCGAGTCCTGCTTCCTCAACTTCATCGATGATCGCGATAATTTCATCGCTTGACTTGATGCCCAGGAAGCTGCCGAGCGCGAAAATCAGCTCGTAATCATAACTGACACTGATTGCCTCATACTCGTGCCCTTTGTCAAATTCACGCCGGTACATGCCGATATGAATACAACCGACCGGACAACCCGTACAGGCCAGCTTGCGGACGAGATTCTTTTTCGCGAAAGCCTCGCCGGAGATCGAGTCACCATGCTCAAAGCTTCCTGTCTGCAGATTGTGGGTAGGAAGGGCACCGGCGGCGTTCAAGGACGCGATATTGATTGGTGTACCTGCATCATGATATTTTGTCATCATATCGGTGCTGGTACATTTTTTGAATATCTGCTGATAGACCTTGAAGTATTTCTGGGTTTCTTTGATGTGGATTGAGCGATCACCAATAACCGTCATCGCTTTCACATTCTTGCTGCCCATCACCGAACCGAGTCCGAGCCTTCCGAAATGCCGGTAGGAGTCGACGCAGACACTGGCAAAAGCAACATTGTTTTCGCCTCCGGGACCAATGCGGATAATGCTTCGTTTACCACCGGCCTGTGCCCGTTCGCGGACCGCCAGCCCTGTGGCCTCACTCCTGAGACCCCACATGGCACGGGCGTCCTTGAGCGAAATTTCATTGTTGGAGATCTGCAGGTAAATGGGTTTGGCCGCTTTTCCCCGCAAAACGATTGCGTCATATCCGGCCATCAGCATCGTCATGGCGAGACGGCCGCCGGCGTAAGATTCACCGAGCTCATTGGTCAGGGGGGAGCGAAACATGGCCACAGTTTTAGTCAGGACCGGGAAAAGCCAAGTACCGGCACCAATCGCAAAAACGATCGGTTGGTCCGGATGCAGGGCATCGAGGTCCGGGTGCATGTTTTCCTCCAGCAGCTTACTGGCGATTCCGACCCCACCGAGATAGGCCAGGAGGTCTTCGCGCTGCGAGATGGTGATCTTCCCTGATGAAAGATCGATATAGAGCACGCGCATAAATTTTTCGTTAATCATTTTTCGACGACCTCCTCCATGACTAAGCACTGATGCGGGCAGAATCGGGCGCAGGATCCGCAGTGGCGGCATATGATCGGCTTGTGAATTTCTTCATCGAAAAACACCGCCTGCATGACACAGGCATCGACGCATTTACGGCAGCCGATGCATTTCTCCGGAGTCAGCAAGACACCGCCGCCCGGCCGATAGGTCAACGCACCGCTGGGGCACGCCTCCAAACAGGCAGGGTCATGGCAAGCAATGCAGACGACCGCTACAAATCGACCGGTCATTCCGCCGGTAGTTTTGACTTTGATCGCGCTCTTGGTCAGGGAATGATTCTGACGGTTGACGATCGAGCAGATGTTCATGCATGTAAAACATCCGATGCACTTGTTCATCTCAGCGGCTTGAAGAATTTTAGCCATAATGATTAAACTCACTTTCGTCAAAGTTTAGGTCACTTAACATTATATGTACTGCGGTGAGCCTAAACAAGAAGAACCAATTGGGATTTTTGATAATCACGACTTTGCACAAATTTTCTAATCGATTTTGATAAATTTACATCGATATCATGGTTTGTAGAAAATTTCTCTTTATGCAGGTAATTTAAATTATTTGCTTGGCAAGGTGAATCATGCATCTCAAGGAATAAGGCCTCCGTCGAGGCAAAAGCATAGCAATGGGTCTTTTCTCACTGTATAGTGCAGGGTAATTTTGCAAAAAAAATTAAATATTGGATTGTGAACCGGCCTCGGCGTCAGACTGATTTCACAAAAAAGCCCGGCTGCTTAGGGGGTGACATAATCGCTGATTACTTAGGGGGTGACATAATCGCTGATCTCTCACAGATCCAAAAAATTTTCTTGACAAAGCTTCCAAAGCGCTCTAGGATGAACCTAATTTAATAAAAAACTGTTAATTGAGAAGAGTACATGCTATTGATTGTTTTTCAGAGAGTTGCAGGCGGTGTGATTGCGACAGACAACTTGGTGTGGAATGGGCTCAAAAAGGTGGGAAGAAAAGTTATTGACTGAGTAATGCCCAACGGGATTTCCACCCGTTATCAAGGGAATACGCATGAAAGTGCGTAAGTGAGTGGATGCGTCAGCATCAATTTAGGTGGTACCGCAGAAGTATTGAGCTTTTGTCCTATTCAGTATAGGATGAGGGCTTTTTTTATTGCCCAAAATCCTGACAATATTTCAACAAAAACAGTAGGCAGGGGAGGTACACGATGAAAAAAGGCAGATTTGGCGATTATGGCGGGCAGTACATGCCGGAGACCTTGATGAAGGCAGTTCAAGAACTTGAATCAGCCTATGAATTTTTCAGTAATGATACGGATTTCCAAAATGATTTGAATGCTTTGCTGAAAAATTACGCAGGCAGACCTTCCCTTCTGTACTACGCAGAGAAGATGACAGGTGAGCTCGGCGGTGCGAAAATTTATCTGAAAAGAGAAGACCTCAATCACACCGGATCACATAAGATCAACAACGTGCTCGGACAGGTTCTGCTCGCCAAACGGATGGGGAAAACGCGAGTCATCGCGGAAACGGGAGCAGGACAGCATGGTGTAGCTGTGGCGACGGCAGCGGCTCTGATGGATTTGGAATGTGAAATTTTCATGGGCAAAGAAGATACCGAGCGACAGGCACTCAATGTTTTCCGCATGGAACTGCTGGGTGCCAAAGTGCATCCGGTCATCTCGGGAACGATGACACTGAAAGACGCGGTCAATGAAACCATGCGCGAGTGGACCACGCGTATGCATGACACGCACTATGTTTTGGGCTCTGTCATGGGGCCGCACCCTTTTCCTACCATTGTCAGGGATTTTCAGAAAATCATCGGCCGGGAAATCAAAGAACAGCTGATTATGGCAGAGGGAAGGCTTCCGGACACGGTCATTGCCTGTGTCGGCGGCGGCAGCAACGCCATCGGATCATTTTACGAGTTTATCGAAGATCCTTCAGTCAAGCTCATCGGCTGCGAGGCCGCCGGTCTGGGCGTGGACAACCCGAAAAATGCGGCTACGATCGCGAACGGCACAGTCGGAGTATTCCACGGTATGAAATCTTACTTTTGCCAGGACGAATATGGTCAAATCGCGCCGGTTTATTCAATTTCGGCAGGACTTGACTACCCGGGCATCGGACCGGAACACGCGTATCTTGCTGACACGAGCAGGGCGCAGTACGTACCAATCACCGATGATGAAGCCGTCCATGCGTTTGAATATCTGGCCCGCACAGAGGGCATCATCCCGGCCATAGAAAGTGCACACGCGGTCGCGTATGCGATGCAGCTGGCCCCCACAATGGCAAAAGATAAGATCATCGTCATCGTCATCTCAGGTCGTGGCGATAAAGATGTAGCTGCAATCGCGAGATATAAGGGGGTGGCACTCTATGAATAGAATCACAGCCGCTTTTAAGGACCATAAAGCATTTATCGCCTTCGTTACAGGAGGAGACCCGGATATTGAGACCACAGAGAAACTGATTCCTGCCATGGCCGAAGCAGGTGCCGATCTGATTGAAATCGGGATACCTTTTTCTGATCCGGTCGCTGAGGGCCTTGTTATCCAGGCGGCAGATGAACGTGCCCTGAAGGCGGGCTGCACCACTGACAAGCTCTTCGATATGGTTACCCGAGTCCGAAAAAACACCGCAGTTCCACTTTTGTTTATGACTTATCTCAACCCGGTTTTCACCTATGGCAAAGAAAAATTCATCAGCCGCTGCGCTGAATGCGGCCTGGACGGTCTCATCGTTCCGGATATGCCCTTTGAGGAAAAAGACGAATTAGTACAGCTTTGCGAACGCTACCGGATCGATTTGATCTCGATGATTGCCCCGAGCTCGGATGATCGTGTGTCTTTGATCGCGAAAGAAGCCAAAGGCTTTATCTATTGTGTTTCATCACTTGGTGTGACGGGCGTACGCGGCGAGATTTCAACTGATATAGGACAAATCGTACAGAAGATTCGGGAAGTGAGCGATGTGCCTTGCGCGATCGGCTTCGGTATTTCGACACCCGAACAGGCAGGGCAAATGGCACAGCTATCCGACGGTGTAATCGTCGGAAGCGCAATCGTGAAACTCGTGGCCAAGCATGGCAAGGACTGTGTTCAGTTCATTGCAGATTATATTCACAGCATGAAAAAAGGCATCGCGGAGTTCAATGATTAATCAGCAGAAGCAATATTCAAGGAGGAAAACATCATGTACAAAAATATCTTAAAAAACGCAACGACCCACCAGGAACTTACAGAAGAAGAGATTTTTGGTCTCATCAACGCCATCAACAACGATGAAATCAGCGATGTTCAGATTGCCGGTTTTCAAGTCGCGCTGCTCATGAAGGGTTCCTCTCCCAAGGAGATTGCCTACATCGCCAAAGCCATGCGTGATAATTGTGTGCCCCTCAGGCCCAATGTGAATGCTGAAATCATGGATACTTGCGGTACCGGAGGCGGACTGAGCACCTTCAACATTTCTACAGCCACCGCCATCGTAGCAGCCGCGGCAGGTATTCCCATCGCGAAGCATGGCAGCCGCTCCATTTCCAGTCTTTCCGGCAGCGCGGATGTGTTGGAGGCACTCGGTGTCAATATCAATCTCACATCTGCCCAGGCCGAAAAAATGATTGAAGATATCGGCATCGCTTTTCTCTACGCACCCTTGTTCCATCCAGTTATGTGTAAGGTCTTGCCCGCTGAAACCGATCTTGGCATCAAAACGATTTTTTACACCATCATCGGTCCGCTGATCAATCCTGCTTTTGCCACGAGACACCTGCTGGGTGTATACAGAGAGGACTTGCTTGACACGGTCGCCACTGTGGCCAAAGAGCTGGGCTACACCAACGCCATGTTTGTGCACGGTCTGGACGGTCTTGATGAAATCTCTCTCATTGGCAAAACCAGAATCAACGAGCTGAAAGACGGTGAAATCACGAGCTACGAGATTCAGCCTGAGGACTTTGGCATGGAGCGCTGCACATTGGATGAAATCAAAACAGGTGCCCCTGAGGAAAATGCCAAAACGATTCTGGGCGTTTTTTCCGGTGAAATCAGCGGTCCCAGGCGTGACGTGATCGTGCTCAACGCAGCCGGCGCATTGAAAATCGGGGGAAAAGCCGCCACTTTTGCAGAAGGAATCACCCTCGCCAAGCAGCTGATCGACAGTGGTGCTGCGGCCGAAAAATTGCGCGAACTCCGTGAAATGTCCAATTCTTTTGTGAGTCAATGAGATGAACAGCAGATTTTCTGATGCGCTCCTTGCAAGAAAAAAGGCAGGATATATTCCGGTCATTCCGGACATTAAATGTACTTCGCCTAAGATCGGTGACCTTCTTAGGGGAAGAGATCCGCTGGAAGCCGCTCAACGGCTGGTCGGAGCAGGTGCTCCTGTGATGTCCGTCGTCACGGAGCCCCATGAATTTGGTGGCTCGATCGACCTGCTGCAGCGAATCGTGCTAGGAACGAAAGTTCCAATACTCCGCAAGGACTTTATCAGGAGCAAAACCGATCTGGCCATCACAAAGGAGAGTGGTGCCGAGGCCGTCCTGCTCATCTGTGCCATACTGACGTACCCGACACTTATGGAACTTTACGATGAAGCCTTGAGAATCGGTCTGGAGCCCCTGGTGGAGGCGCACACGTCAGAAGAATTGCACTGGGCCGCTCAAATCGGCGCCAGACTCGTGGGTATCAACAATCGCAATATTCTAGAATTGGAAAAAGATGACGGAACGGTTGCTGCTACAGCATTGCTTGCGGAACAAAAACCCAAAAATGTCATACTGATCAGTGAAAGCTCCATTCAAAACCCGGCTGAAGCACAAGCGGCAATCCGGGCAGGTGCCGATGCGGTCCTTGTAGGGACAGCCCTATGGCAGGCAGAAAACATGGCAGAATTCTATCAGGCACTGAGCCAGGCAGTCGGAGACACCGTCTTATGAAAAAAATCACTGTGAAAATTTGTGGTCTGAAACGCGAGGAGGATGTTAAACTGTGCATGGATCTGGGCGTTGATATCCTCGGTTTTGTCACGGAATACCCTATCCAAGTTCCCTGGAACTTAAACCGCAGCGAGGCCTCAACTTTAATTGAGCAGGTTCAAGCTCCGCACAGGAGCTGCGTCGTAACAGGCGGTACACCGGAAAAAGTGATCGAACTGGCGGCTAGCCTGCGCCCGTCCATGGTGCAGCTTCATTACCATGAAACGCTGGCGGATACGATACAGATCTCTGACGCACTGCGTGGATTTGATATTGATGTGATCAAAACCATCCCCCTCACTTTCGAAGACCGCATTCTCCAGTTTGGTACGGCAAAGCTTGAAACAATCGTGGCGGAACTTAGCCAAAGCAGCCTGTACGGCTTGCTTGTGGACTCGCGAGGACCGGCCAATGCGTCCGAAAACAGCACGAAACTGGACTTGAACTTTTGCCAAACGATCATAAAAATGTCATCAAAGCCCGTTATCATAGCGGGTGGAATCAATTCAGAAAATGTCCGGGATATTGTGGCGCTGACAGGCGCGAAATTCATCGATGTCATGAGCGGTGTAGAAAGCATTCCGGGCAAAAAAGACCCCGCATTGCTTCAGCGTTTGTTGACGTCTGTGCGTAATTTTTCTTGATGAAACGGCACGGCCCTCTGAAAAAACCGGAATGATGCAATTGAATTTTGATAAATGCCATGATAAAGTACATTTCACAAGAAGGGCAGTGTTATGACAAGGGGATGTTGTCTGTGTCTAGACTAAAAGCTGCACCTCCTGCATTCGGTGCGTCTTATGAGTTGGACGCGATTGCCGGCTGCATCATTGGCGGTGTGAGTTTTAACGGTGGTATTGGAAAAATATGGCAGTGCGTTATCGGTGCATTGATACTCACGGTTATTAAACAGGGCATGGATATGCTTGACGTCCAGACGTTCTATCAGCAGATCGTCAAAGGTGTAATCATTATTTTGGCTGTATTGATGGACAGAAAAAGAGCGATATAGCGCGATTTGTGGTGACTTCGGAATGAACGCAAATTTCGGGCAAACAAAAAACTGAGCCCTGTCCAATGCAGAACTCAGTTTGCTTTGATTTATTTTTTATGACTATGCGGATGTTCCTGTTTTGATGCAGAACAGCAAAAATCAGTTGATCAATATTCTTCACGATGACCAAATTCGGCTGCTTCCACCCATTCAGCAGGGCGACTGAGTAATTTCTCGAGCTCCTCTAGAAGCTTGAAGTGGAGCTGCTCCTGTTTGATCAGAAAACCCAGTATACGAAGTTCCCCGCTCTCTGTAGATTCATTTTTCAGCTCTTGATACAGATCAACCGAGTTCTGTTCCATGGTCATGGCGGCTCGATAAACTTCGAGCTGGTCAGCAGGATAACCAGCGGCGGTTTTGAAATCACCAAGCGTGTTGAAGAAACGCTCCGATTCCGATATTTGATTTTCATCTGTTGCAGCTGTTGTTCCTGCTAGTAGTTTCTTGAGAATTTCCTGGTGCTCAAGTTCTTCTTTAGCCAGAATAGTGAATGCGGTTTCGATGGGTGTTCCCTGGTTGTTTAATGCTTGCTGGTGATAGAAACGGTTTGCGTCAACTTCCAATTGAACAGCTTTTTCCAACAGTTTCATGAAAAGTTCCTCCTATTTTTTGTGCGGAATAATTAATTGATTTGTGATTGTCAGTATCTCGTGTACATAGACATGCTATTCGGCGTGTAATGTGGACATTCAATTTGCTGACAGAGCTTCGCCAAAGAATTACAATGTAAGCGGGCTGATTTTTTATCACTCGGACTTGAAGTTTAATTGTTTTAGCGAACACCCGAGCGTAAATGGAAAGGAAAAAAGTGATGAAAGTTTTTGTTGATCGTGATTTATGCATAGGCTGCGGACTCTGTGTTTCCACATGCCCTGAGGTCTTTGAAATGGATGATGAGGACAAAGCCGTTGTCATTTCCGAACCGGCGGACACTTCAAGTACCCTCCAGGAAGCGGTTGACAGCTGCCCGACAGCAGCCATTTCGATCGAATAAACAGTAAGCAGAAGCTTTTTTATATCATTATACGCCTAATCAAGCGCATGAGCGACTGAACAGGCTTGTTTCTGGTGCTTCCTTTTTTTCATATCAGTTTTGCCGGAATAAACATTGAGCATAGCAGAATTTGTTTTCTATTTCGTCATTTTCAAACGGAAAACAATAAGAACATCAAGAATGGTAAAATACCAATATGTACTAAACAGGAGAAAAACAAACGATGGACTGATACTGAGGGAATGAGATGAACTGGAAAGATGAATACGATAAAAGCATACGTACTGCAGCTCAGCTGTGTACCGAACTCGGGTGGCCTGATTCTTGCATAGAAAAGTATCAAAAGATAATCGATTTGTACCCGATGCAGATTACACCTTATTACTTGGCACTGGTAGACAAGGAGGATCCCGATGATCCGATTGCCAGAATGTGTATACCGTCCGGGGATGAATTTGATATAGCCGGATCCTTCGATACGAGCGATGAGAGCTCCAACACCAAGCAGGAAGGAATTCAGCATAAATACGAACAAACCGCGCTCATCTTGTCATCAAATGTATGCGCCATGTATTGCAGGCATTGCTTTAGAAGACGCATGGTTGGATTGTCAAATAATGAACTTTTGAAACAGCTGGATGACGCCGTAACATATGTTCGCAGTCATCCTGAAGTTACGAACGTTTTGATCTCAGGCGGCGATGCACTCATGAATTCCAACCAGATCATCGAACGCTATCTTAAGGAATTTTGTTCCATTGACTCGTTGGACTTCATCCGCATAGGTTCTCGTGTTCCGGTCAGCTTTCCCGAAAGAATTTACACCGATCCGGAACTGCTGGATATACTCTCCAAATATGCAGGAAAGAAAAGCATCTATCTGATGACGCAGTTCAATCATCCCAGAGAAATTACGAAAGAGGCCGCGCGGGCAGTTAAGTGTTTTACTGATAGAGGGATTCAAGTGAGAAACCAGGCGGTCCTTTTACGAGGTGTCAACGACAACGCGAACACGCTTGGGCAGCTTCTGAGAAAATTGACTGAAATCAGCGTTGCCCCCTATTATATTTTCCAATGCCGCCCGGTATCCGGCGTAAAAAATCGTTTTCAAGTCCCTTTTGCCAATGCTCATGAAATCGTGGAGGGTGCCAAAGCCATGCAAAACGGTCTTGGAAAGGCTGTGCGTTTCGTCATGAGCCACCCCAGAGGAAAAATCGAAATACTGGGACCGGATGAGAAAAACCGTTTTGTTTTTAAATTCCACCAGAATAAATATACGGAAGATCAAGCACGTATTTTTACTATAGAGAATGTGGGCAGCGCAGCGTGGCTTGACGAAAATTTACAGCCTGCAACCGAATTTGATTAATAATGAGAATAGACACGGCAAAATAAAAAACCCTTGCAGCAATCTTATGCCGCAAGGGACTTTTCTGTCAGAAAAAATTCAGTTTACGATTCATCCTGCAGCGCGTCATATCCGTATTCACCGGTTCGAACCTTAATGACATCTTCAACCCTGTAGATGAAGATTTTTCCGTCACCGACACTGCCTGTATATAGGGCTTTCTTGATGGTTTCAATCAGAAGATCCAGCGGAATTTTACAGATGACGATTTCAATTTTTACTTTCGGCATCAGGGTGGCTTCAATAGGAACACCACGATAAAATTCACGGCTGCCTTTTTGCATTCCGAAGCCCAGAACCTGTGTTACAGTCATTCCGGTAATCCCTATCTGTTCGAGTGCTGTTTTAAGCGTTTCAAATTTACTCTGCCGAGTGACCACGACAACCTTTGTTATGGTCGTTCCCGGCGCAGGCGGATGGACGGTGACCACATTTTGAATGACATTCTCCTGTTCAGACTTTGCGTCAAATGGAAATACATCGGATTCATTCTGCTGCCTGAAATCAGTTCCCACGGGAATCTGCATGAAATCCGCATAACTGTTGATCAGACCATGTTCGTTGATATCAAGACCCGTCAATTCATCTGAGTGGCTGACACGCAGGCCTACTGTCTTTTTAATCACGACAAAGATTACTGTCATCGTGATTCCAACCCAGCTTGCGACAGCTAAAACACCTAGAGTCTGAACTCCAAGAAGTGAAAAACCACCCCCGTACAGCAAGCCGCCATCAAGCGCGAAGACACCGGTCAGAATCGTGCCCGTGGCGCCACAAAGACCATGGACACCGATTGCACCGACCGGGTCATCGATTTTAAGCACTTTTTCAATAAATTCAATTCCAAATACGACAACGAACGCGGCAATCAGACCAATACCGACAGCACCTGCAGGTGAGACCAGATCACAGCCGGCGGTGATCGCAACCAGCCCGGCCAGCGCGCCATTGAGCGTCATTGAGACATCCGGTTTACCATAGCGAATCCAAGTGATGATCATCACAGTGGTGGCCGCTGCAGCCGCTGCAATATTCGTGTTGACAAATACCACGGATGCGGAAATCAGCTGTGCGTCACTTGTCATGCCGAGCGTCGAACCGCCATTGAATCCAAACCAGCAGAACCAGAGGATAAATACGCCCAGAGCCCCCAGGGTAAGGCTATGACCGGGAATGGCCCGAATTTCACCGTTTTTTCCGAACTTACCGATACGAGGCCCAAGAATTGTCGCACCGATCAGAGCGGCAATTCCACCAACCATGTGAACTGCAGTAGAGCCGGCAAAATCATGAAATCCCAGCTGGCTGAGCCAGCCACCTCCCCAAATCCAGTGACCGGATACAGGGTAGACGACCGCGCTGATAATCAGACTGTAGAGCAAATATGAAGAAAATTTGGTTCGCTCAGCCATTGCTCCGGAGACTATAGTGGCTGAGGTGGCACAAAATACCGTCTGGAAAATAATGAAGGCAGTGGATGGAATATTGCTGCCGTAATCGCCTCTGATGAAGAAGTCCAGTCCACCAATCAGTGGCCCATCACCGGCAAACATCAGCCCAAAACCAATGAACCAAAAGACCAGTGTGCCAACGCAAAAGTCCATCAGGTTCTTCATGATGATGTTCCCCGCATTTTTGGCTCTGGTAAATCCGGTCTCCACCATCGCGAATCCAGCCTGCATGAAGAAGACAAGTGCGGCTGCTAATAGAACCCACATCGTATCGAGCGCTAAGTACATAGGCTTTTCCTCCCAAAAAAAGGGCGTGTCCTTTGCCAGTCTGCTGAGCAGTTCGGGCAAAACACACGCCATTGTGTATCGCTTTAATCGTCGTTTGGATAAGTATTACAGTAGTGCAATACCAGCATCTGCACATTGGGCTCGTGTTAGCTGATCCCACAGTGAAACCTGTACTTCTCCGATATGCGCTTTTTTCAATATAAGCATGCATAAACGGGATTGACCGATGCCACCGCCTAAGGTCAGCGGCAGTTGTCCGGCCAGCAGCGCGGCATGAAAGGGAAGCTGACGTCGGTCATTACAGCCGGCCACTGTCAGCTGTTGATCCAGTGATTTTTCATCGACCCTGATTCCCATGGAAGAAACTTCAAAAGCACATTCAAGAAGATCATTCCAAAAGACAATATCCCCGTTCAGTTCCCAATCATCATAGTCCGGGGCACGACCATCATGCCGGATGCCTGATTTCAAAAGTCCGCCGATATTCATGATGAAAGCGGTCCGATGTTCTTTCAGATAAACTTCTTCACGATCTTTTGGAGTGAGCGCCGGATAGAGGTCTTCGAGTTCCTGCGTGGTGATGAATGTGACCTTGCGAGATAAATCAGCTTTTAAGCCGGGATATGCGGCGGCCAGAGCGGCTTGTGTATCGCAGATTGCATCCACAATACCGCTAACCGTTTCTTTCAGTGTCGTTAACGTTCGAGAAGGCCGGTCAATGACTTTTTCCCAGTCCCACTGATCAACATAAATCGAATGCAGCGCGTCCATGTCTTCATCGCGACGAATGGCGTTCATATCAGTATAAAGTCCTTCACCAACGGGAAAGCCGTACTGATGCAAGGCCATTCTTTTCCATTTTGCCAGGGAGTGAACGATTTGGGCGTGTGTACCGGTTTTTTTGATTTCAAATTCCACAGGTCGCTCTACACCGTTAAGATTGTCGTTCAGTCCTGTGCTTGGATCCACAAAAAGTGGCGCTGAGACACGTCTCAGATTCAAGTTTTCGGATAATTGATCCTCAAAAACACGCTTTGTCATACCAATGGCAGTCTGTGTTTCGTAGACGGACAGGACGGATCGGTAAGCCTCAGGAATTTTCAGTAAACTCATACACAACATCCTTTCTGAAAAAAGAGAGGCGCTGCGGATCAATAATCCACAGCGCCTTTGCCGTTCATGGGCTCATTAAAAAGCACAGCCAGGTATTTGTCAAGCTTTTTTTTGAGCCGATTCGCAAAATTCGAAGAATCAAGGGGTCAGCGTCTTAGCCTTACAGGATGTGCCACCTTTCGATTTCGCAATTGTTTCCTTGTATATTAAAGTCCGTCAGGGTCGTGGTACCTTGTCGGCATTTCTTTTAT
>CAYNZF010000038.1:17380-19928 GCA_964401615.1 uncultured Oscillospiraceae bacterium | reverse complement strand
GCATCGCTGAGATGAGAACCGGTGAAGGCAAGACTCTGGTCGCCACCTTGCCGGTGTACCTAAACGCGCTGACCGGTGAGGGTGTTCATGTCGTAACGGTCAACGATTATTTGGCCAAACGTGACTCTGAATGGATGGGTAAAGTTTATCGCTATTTAGGTCTCTCAGTTGGACTTATTGTCCACGGAATTTCGAAAAGCGAACGGCGGAAAGCTTACACCAGCGATGTGACCTACGGAACCAACAATGAGTTTGGTTTCGATTATTTGCGTGACAACATGGTGACATACAAAGAAGACATGGTCCAAAGAGGCCATACTTTTGCCATCGTGGACGAAGTTGACAGCATCCTCATCGATGAAGCCCGCACGCCGCTCATCATTTCCGGACAGGGCGATGAATCGACTGACATGTATCAACAGGCGGACAGTTTCGTTAAGCGCTTAAAAATCTTTGTTGTCGCTGAACAGGACGCGAAAATGGACATCACCGAAATTTCCGGTGATGCTGACTACGTGGTTGATGAAAAAGCGAAGACGGCCACCCTGACTCCTAACGGTGTCGAGAAGGCTGAAAAGTATTTCAAGGTCAGTAACCTGGGTGATGAATCAAATTTTGAACTGCAGCATTATATCAACAACGCCTTGAAAGCCAACGGTACCATGCATTTAGATGATCAATACGTCATCAAAGATGGTGAAATCGTAATTGTTGACGACTTCACCGGCCGCTTGATGTTTGGCAGACGATACAGCGACGGCCTGCATCAAGCCATTGAAGCCAAAGAAAATGTCATGGTTAAGAATGAAAGTAAAACGCTTGCGACCATCACTTTCCAAAATTATTTCAGAATGTATAAAAAGCTGTCCGGTATGACCGGTACCGCTTTGACCGAAGAAGAAGAATTTCGTTCAATTTATAACCTTGATGTTATTACCATTCCCACCAATAAACCATTAATTCGCGTGGATCTCGCCGATGCTGTTTACAAGACCCAAAACGGAAAGTACGAATCCCTGATGAAGGAAGTGATGGCCGCACATGAAATCGGTCAACCCCTCTTGATCGGTACCGTTTCTGTTGAAAAATCGGAACTTTTGTCCAAATTATTCAAACGCTACAATGTTCACCACAGCGTGCTGAACGCTAAGCTCCATGAGCGGGAGGCTGAAATCGTCGCACAGGCAGGACGTTACGGGGCAGTGACCATCGCGACAAACATGGCAGGTCGTGGTACCGATATTCTGCTCGGCGGTAACTCTGAGTTTATGGCCAAGCAAGAGCTGAAAAAACTCGGCTATTCAGATGAACTTATTGAGGAATCAACCACGCACAACGAAACCGATGATGTCGCCATCCTCGATGTTCGCAAGAAATTTATCGAGCTCGAAAGGGCTTTTGCCAAAGAGACCCAAGCTGAAAAAGATAAGGTCATCGCAGCGGGCGGCCTCTACATCATAGGTACGGAACGGCATGAATCGAGACGTATTGACAACCAGCTGCGCGGTCGTGCAGGCCGTCAAGGTGACCCGGGTAAAAGCAAGTTCTACCTCTCCCTGGAAGACGATTTACTGAGACTGTTTGGTGGTGAACGCATGGCGTCACTCTTCGACCGTTTCGGTGTGGACGAAGACATGCAGATTGAACACCGCATGCTGACAAGCTCGATCGAGAGTTCCCAGAAACGGGTTGAAGGGCGCAACTTCGGTATTCGAAAACATGTTCTTGAGTACGATGACGTCATGAATCAACAAAGAGAGGTCATTTACGCTCAAAGACGCCAGGTACTGGATGGTCAGGACTTGCATGACACATACATCCGCATGATCAGCGATACCGCGGAAAGCATGGTTTTGGAACACTGCCCCCTGGACCAAAGCTACGAGCTTTGGGACAAACAGAAAATTGCCCGGCCTTTACTGGACGAGTTTGGGGCTTTGCCGATCATCGTTGATTTGATGCAAAACAAGCTCCGGCCGGAACTTATGGCGGAAGAATTTTCTCAACTGCTGACCGAACAAGCGCTCGAGCGCTATCAGGCCCGGGAAGAAGAACTGGGTTCGGCGGAGTTTATGCGTGAAGCTGAACGTGTCGTGATGCTGCAGAGCGTGGATTCGCGTTGGATGGATCACATTGACGCCATGGACGATCTGAGAAATTCCATCGGCATGCGCGGTTATGCGCAGCACGATCCGGTAATCGAATACAAACGCGAAGGATTCGAGATGTTTGAGGAGATGAATCACTCAATCACGGAACACGCTGTTAAGGTCATGATGAGAGCTCATTTCGAAACAAATCACCCGCTCGAACGGAAGGCTCAAGCTAAAAACCTTCAGGAGAAACACGTCGAGGAAGCATCAGCGATTGAAAGTGCGTCTGCAGCTGAACAGCCTTCTCAGAACCAGCCCGGCATCGCATCCCCTATGAGAAGCACAGCCGCAGCGAAAACGAAGGAAGACATTCAACCTGTAAAACGCGATGCCCGCAAAGTCGGCCGCAACGATCCCTGTCCCTGTGGCAGCGGCAAGAAGTATAAAAAATGCTG
>CAYNZF010000038.1:0-17370 GCA_964401615.1 uncultured Oscillospiraceae bacterium | reverse complement strand
AGTATAAATGACTGATCAGCAAGCGCTCCTCTTCGAAGATGTTCGGGTGCTCACCGCAGACAAGAGTGGTTTGAACGTAGAACTGTTGAACCATCAGTATGTGCTTGTGTCGGGGGAACGTTTTGCCTATGTCGGTCCTTCAAAAGAGGAAGCACTGCGTAAATTGTCAAGTTATCAGCAGGACAACTCACAGCACGACCTAAAAATCCGCAATTACGCAGGACAGGACCGGCTGCTTTTACCGGGTTTCGCGAACGCCCACGCCCACCTGGCGATGACACTGCTGCGTAACGCCGCGGATGACAAAAGCCTGCATGATTGGCTATTTAATGAGATTTTTCCCAAAGAGGACAGACTTCGTGAAGAAGATGTCGCCTGCGGCAGCGAACTGGGCATTTTGGAGCTGCTGCAGAGCGGTACGACGGCTTCGGCCGACATGTACTTTTTTCCCCATGTCACCGCAGAATTAGCCTTAAAAAAGGGCTTCAGACTCAATTTTTCAATCGGTGCAATCGATCTCACCGCGGATTCTTACAAAATGCGGGACTTCAAGCAAGTTCAGGAATTAGTCGAACGTTACCACGGAGCCGGTAATGGTTTGCTGCGCAGCAGTTTACTCGTCCATTCACCGTACTTATATCCGGAAGCAGCCTATGCTGACTTGGCTGAGTATGCGAATCGTCTGGACATCGCTGTCCAAGTACATCTCGCAGAAACCAGGCAGGAAGTGGAAGACACGATTGCTAAATATGGACAAAGACCGACTCAGTTTCTATTTGCAAGGGGCTTTTTCAAACAGCCCACGATGGCTGCCCATGCCATTCATCTTGACGAAACTGAGTTGGAGATCTTAAAAAACAGCCCAACTTATTTGGTGCATAACCCGGCCAGTAACATGAAGCTGGCCAGCGGTATCATGCCCGCGCAGCGTTATCTCGATTACGGCTTAAAGCTCGCTTTGGGCACAGATGGGCCTTCGAGCAGCAACAAGCTTGATTTTTACAGCGACTTGCGTCTGGCTGCTTTGCTGGGGAAACTCCCCGACCTGAACCCCATCGCGCTACGTGCTGCGGATGCTTTCCTGATGGCTACCTCCTGGGGCTATGCCGCACTGGGCTATCCTGATGGCGGGACAGTCAGGGAAGGCGCCCTGGCCGATTTTCAAGTCCTTAATTTTAGAGATTCACCGGGTTTTTGGCCGGAGCACAATCTCTTATCCGCAATTGTTTACAGCGCAGATCGTTCCGCGATTGAGTCCGTCGGTGTGGCCGGCAAGCTGTTGATCGATCATGGGGAGGCCATCTCTTTTGATTTGGAAAAACTGCGCGCTCAAGTCCAGTCTTCTGCTGAGTATCTTTGCCAAAAATAATTACTTCAGGTTAGACAAGACTAATTTTGCTTAATAGTAATAATTACTACTTGAAGCAAAAATTGCTCAATGCTAGAATAGGTTCAACTAATAAACGTAAAGTTTATTGATTATCAATCCACTGCATGAAAATAAAATTGACATGCTGTAAAAGAAAGAGGTTAATCATGGCAAGAGATCTGAAAGAACTGAAGGGTACAAAGACAGAGAAACATTTGCAAGACGCTTTCGCCGGGGAATCCCAAGCAACCAACAAGTATAGCTATTATGCCAGCGCTGCTAAAAAAGAAGGTTATGTTCAGATTTCGGATTTGTTTACAGAAACTTCTTTGAATGAACGTATGCATGCGAAACAATGGTTCAAATTTTTACATGATGGCGATGTTCCCGTAACGACAGTCAATCTTAAAGACGCTGCCGACGGTGAGAACTATGAGTGGACCGACATGTATGTAAAAATGGCCGCTGACGCCAGAGAAGAAGGTTTCACCCAGGTCGCAGCCAAGTTTGACATGGTCGCAGCAATCGAGAAAAAACATGAAGAAAGATACTTGAAACTGCTCAGTAACATCGAGAACGGCATCGTTTTCTCAAGAGATGGCGATACCATTTGGCAGTGTAAAGAATGCGGACATCTGGTTGTCGGTAAGAATCCTCCTAAAGTATGCCCTGTTTGCCAACATGCTGAAGCATACTTCTTTATCAGAGCTGAAAACTATTAATTTCATGCTGCTCACATAATCCGACATCAAAGGTCCGGTTTAACCGGGCCTTTTTTGCAGCGATTTACTTCGGCCCGTGACACACACTCATTTTGCTTTGCTATAATTGCTTCATGGTAAAAAAACACGTGTCTCCACTTGTCCACAAACCCCATGCCTGGCTCTACCTGCCGGCTGTCTGCCTCTGCCGTTTGTTCACCGGGCTTTGGTATCAATTGAAAATTACCCGTGGTCCGGCCTTCCGCTCCGGTAAAGGTGGACTGATTGTCATTGGCAACCATGTGTCCTACGTTGATCCTTTGATCATGGCGGCCGCGTTGGGAATGAAGTGGCGAACTAACATCATGGCGACCAATGATATTATGACTCACCCGCTGGCGCGGCTTCTTTTTCGTGGATTGGGTGTCATTCCAACGACCCAGTTCGTCAAAAGTCCCGGAGCGACCAGAGCAATGATCCGCATCCTTAAGGAGGATGGCTGCGTCGCCTATTACCCTGAAGCTGAACGCAGCATATCCGGAAAAGCCGGCTGTATTGACCGCAGCACAGCCAAATTCATAAAAAGCATGAAGAAACCGGTGGCTTTTTGCCAGATCAACGGGGCTTACCTGAATTGGCCTCGCTGGGCAGCGAGTAAATTGTACCGCGGAAAATGCACTGTATTTGTTGACATAATCCTTACCGCGGCTGAAATCGAGCGTTTATCGGTGGACGAAATCGATTTAAAGATACGCTCGCATTTTCAAAGCAGTGATTATGATTGGCAAAAATCTCTCCTCCGAGCCAATGCCTACCGCCGTGGCCAAACTGCTGCAGGTTTGGAAAAAATTCTCTTTAAGTGTGCCGTCTGCAGATCCGATTTTTCCATCGCGACCAGAGGCAATCAGATCAGCTGCTCGGCCTGTGGCAGCTCATTCGAAGTCGCTGAGAGCGGCTACTTTGCCAATCCAATTTCACTGGAAAAACAGATCATCGAACACCCCGGAGACTGGTATGATTTACAAAAAAACTTGCTGAAGTCCGATCTGCAAAGTGAAGGAGTCCAAAAACAATACCTGTTTTCCGGAAAAATGCTGAGCCAGGAAGCTGACCTGGCCAATCAGGGCGCGGCCTGGGAAAATGAAACAGAGGCTGGATTCGTGCTGGACCGTCGCGGTTTGACCGTAGTAAGCAAAGGTCATGATGATGCAGCCCAAACATTTTTGTTTAAAGACCAGTCTGGTTTGATGCTCGATCATGGACGATATGTCCAGTTCACCACTGTGAGGCGCAATTACCGATGCTTCTTTGACAACAGCTACGCTCCCTCGCTGGTTCGCCTGGCCTGGGAAGTCAACCGTGCCGATTTACAAATTGATTGACAAGAATTAGAGCTCTGACTATAATCTACTTTGTGCTTTGAAGCAGAAGCACATACGCGTCTTTAGCTCAGTTGGTAGAGCAACTGACTCTTAATCAGTGGGTCCACGGTTCGAGTCCGTGAAGACGCACCACCGAGAAGCCTGTAAACAACGCGTTTGCAGGCTTTTAATTATTTTGACCAAGATGAAAAGTCAAGCGACTCGACTTTCAAAGATAAGATTACGAGGGAAAACAGTGAAAATTTATAATCCATATTCTGCCTGGGGCGTAGAACTGGCCTTATTTGAACGGGCTGAAAAGCTCGAGCTTGAGTTGAAAAACTCCGATGCCTGGCGAAGAGTAGAACAAATTCGCGCCTTCAACCAGTTAAAGGTGCTCAAGGCCTTGCAAGATGCCAAAATCAGCGAGGCCGGCTTTGGCGGCAGCAGCGGGTATGGTTACGGTGACTTGGGCAGGGAACGGCTTGAGGAGGCTTTTGCCCAGATTATGGCGAGTGAAAAGGCATTGGTAAGAACTCAAATCAGTGCCGGTACGCAAGCAATCGCACTCGGTCTATACGGAATCTTGCGGCCGGGTGACTTGCTTTTATCAGTCACGGGGCTGCCCTATGATACCTTGTACAACGTGATAGGGCTGGACAATGAGGGTAATTCGAGACCGTCGACTGATAATAGCGGTGCCTTGTCCGACTTCGGAATAGATTTCGCGCAAGTAGCACTTCTGCCGGACGGTAAGCCCGACCTCGAAGGAATCAAGGCCGCTCTGATTCGTGAAAAAGAACGTGCGCGCATGGTGTTTATACAACGCTCGCGCGGTTACAGTGAAAGACCCGCCTTATTGAAAGCTGACCTGACTGTCATTTGTGCGGCTGTCCGGGAAATCGATCCTGAAATCGTGATTTTTGTAGACAACTGTTACGGAGAGTTCACCGATTTTGAAGAACCCACGCAATGGGGTGCGGATCTTATGGCCGGTTCGCTGATCAAAAATCCGGGCGGAGGACTTGCGCTCAGCGGAGGGTATGTCTGTGGCAAAGCTGAACTGGTCGATAAGGCAGCGGCTCGTTTGTCCGCTCCCGGTTTAGGCGGTGAAGTGGGCCCAAGTCTTGGGCAAAACCGTCAGATGACCCAAGGTCTTTATTTAGCCCCTCATGTGGTAGGTGAATGTTTACACGGATTGAGTTTTACCGCGGCGCTTTTCGGCAGCTTCGGCATCACAACAAGTCCCACTGCTGAAGAGGACAGAGGGGACATCATCCAGGTTTTGGAAATGGGCAATGCCGAAGATTTGATTGCTTTTTGCCAGGGGATTCAAGCCGCTTCACCGGTTGATGCGTTTGTGACGCCTGTGGCCGGCGCTCTGCCCGGCTACAGCCATGACGTCATTATGGCTGCCGGCGCTTTCGTACAAGGCTCATCGATCGAGCTTTCAGCCGATGGTCCGATTGCGCCGCCCTACCGCGCCTATCTTCAAGGCGGTTTGATTTATGAGCAGGTGAAATTAGCTGCGTTATTAGCCGTTAAGGGTAAAAGTGTTCTATAATATGTCATACTTTTATGCCAGCGAAAGGCAGGTCAATGGAAGAAAACAAAAAACCGGGCGAACTGCGTAACCATAAAAAGGTCAGCCACTTCAGACCCAGAAAAAATTTGAATATCAAGGCCGGGGGTGAGATCAGCAGCCACGGTTTGCAAAATAGCGCTTTCAGCCGCCTTGAAGCGATCGAGAAAAAAAGGACCCGATTTCGCTCTTTTGTGCTTGTTCTCAGTGTGGTCCTGGTGATGGCCTTGACCATTGCTGTAGTCAATTTGCTTTTGGAGAGAAAAACCAGCGAACCGGTTTTGCAATTTTTGATGAGCGACTCTGTAGACGAAAGCTTTGAGGCCCGCGGCATTATCGTTCGAAATGAAGTGATGTATTCGGCAGGTTTGAGCGGCATCGTCAGACCGCTTAAACCTGAAGCAACCAAGGTGGCCAAGACTGAACGAGTAGCTATGGTGCTCTCGCCGGCCATGCAGGGCAGCTACACGGAGTGGAAGAACCTGGTCAGTGAAATTTCCAAAAGACGTCTGGAGTTAATTGCTCAAGGTCAAGGGCAGGGCTCGGGCCAAATTTTTTCCGAGACGGATACACGCATGATCCCACTCATCAACGACTTGCGAAAGGCGACGAGTTACCGTTCTGTCAGAAATGTCGAGTCAGCACAAAATTCCGTCGACGCGTTTATTTACAGCAGAAATCTCAAACTCGACACTGTGACGTTTCAAGATTCCAGCTTAGAACAACTTCACGCCAGGCTCCAGGCCATCGATGAGGTCCTTCAACAGCAAGCGGTTTATTTACATACTGACGCAAGTGGTTACATTTCTTACATGAGTGACGGTTTGGAGTCGATTCTGACTCCTGCTAATCTGACCAGCTTAAACGAAGAAAATTTGAACAGGATTTTCAGTGCGGGTGAAAATTACAAGCCGATCTCAGAAAGCGTCCAACTGGTCGCTCCGGCATATCGCCTATCAAAGGGCTCAGGTCAGACTTTGGTTTTACTGGTTGAGGATCTGCCAACGAGCTACTTTGAAATCGGCGAACAGGCACCTCACATATCCGTTTATTTGCCGAGAGAAAATCTAACCATTGTTGATTGCATCGTTCGTGCTGCCAGCCCGGCCACTCAAGGCACAATTCTCACCGTAACGACGAGTTCTCAGCTTGAAAATCTGATTGACAGGCGCCTTATCGAAGGCCGCATCATCGTTGATACGACTTATGGGTACAAAGTGCCCAACGCGGTCTTACTTGATTACAATAAAATTAATCGTCGGGCAGAACTCATGATCGTCAGTCAAGGTGTGACCAAACTCATTACAGTCGATGTGATGGCACAAAATGATCGTTTTTCCGTAGTCAAAGATATAGACGGTGAAGACAATTTGGCTGAAGGCACCATTTATGTGGAAAATTCGCAGGAAGTGGAAGAAGGTCATCCGATTGATTGATGTTGATGAGATGAAAAAGAATGCGGAACTTTTATTAGGCGGAGTCGAGGCCGCGGCGGCCGCATCCCCAAATCTCGAAACAGCGTTTCAGACCATCGAAATTATCGCAGTCAGTAAATATCATTCTGTGGAAGCCATCTTGCAGGCAAAAAATTTAGGTTTTGAACATTTTGGTGAAAACAGAGTTCAAGAACTCTGCGAAAAATTAGATGATCCCAGGCTTAATGGAATCAGTTTTGATTTAATCGGCACTTTGCAAACCAATAAGGTCAAAGATGTCGTCGGAAAAGTCAGATTGATTCATTCACTTGATCGAAAAAGTCTCCTTGACGCACTTGAAAAAAGGGCGGAGCAGTTGAGCCTGGTCCAGGACGTACTTATCCAGGTCAATTATTCTGCAGAAACAAGTAAACATGGTCTGGATGTGCAAGAACTCCCCTCATTTATTTCCCGGGCCGCTCGATGTAAGCACTTGCGTATTCGCGGTCTGATGACGATGGCTGCACCGGGGATTGACCTTGAGCAGCAGAAAAATTTTTTTCAGTCCTTCAAAGAGCTCTTTGACAAGACCGGTGCAGAACTGCCGCAGGGCATTGAGCGAAGCACTTTTAATGTATTGTCCATGGGTATGAGTGACGATTTTGAGGCTGCGATCAGGGCCGGAAGCAATTGCATCAGAGTCGGTCGGGCAATATTTGGTAAAAGAAGCATCAGCAACCAGGCTTGAGTTAAATCAAGATCAAAATGTTTCTGTAACACGTCATCAGATTACAATGTCATTACGTCGCGGTTAAACCGCCCATTTTGCTATTGCGCCAAAATTTCAAAGCTTTATAATTTGGCTTAAGATTATCGCTCAGGCGGAGGTAGAAAGTAATGGCAGATTTTTTCAACAAACTATTTTCCAAGTTCACAAATTATGATGAGGATGATTATGCATACGAAGATGACGTCATAGTGAATGAACCCGCTAAAGACGAAATCAACTTTCAGTCCATTTCCGCTTCCCATGAACAGGAACCTGTGCGCGGTCCTCAGCGCGTGGTCGGATTCAGATCCGCTAACAACCAACAAGTCATCATTGTCGCGCCGACCCAAATCGACGCAGCGCAAGAAATTTGCAATCACATTCAAACCGGCCGAACCGTTATATGTAATTTTGAAAAATGCGACAACGCCTCGCCGCAGCGAATTTTAGACTTCATCAATGGAGCAGCCTATGCATTGGGCGGCAGTGTAAAACGCGTATCCAGCCACATTTTCCTGGTGCTGCCACAAAGTGTTTCGCTGATCAACGAAAACGACAATACCGATTCAAACCTCAGCTTCCTACGTCAAGCGGCTCGCTAAATAACAGCGGATATCCCCTTTATAGTTCTTTTAGACTTTTGCCTCATCGGGACCACAGAAGCTGTGGTCTTTTTTTTATCTGCATTTATTGCTCAAGATTACGACAATGTTACGAAAGGATGTAATAAACATTACAGGAATGACGATTCACGTCCAATTCGAGCCATTTCTTGCTATTCCTCGCCTAAAATCATAAAATTCACTTATCAAACTAATAATGGAGGACAGCGATGGCTCTTAAAGCGAAATCCGCAAACGATTCCATAACTGAACAGACCTATTTGATCATGCACAAGCATATCAACGGTTTTGGTCGACTATTTGGTGGGCAGCTGATGCAGTGGATCGATGAATTAGGAGGGATTGTGGCTTGCCGGTATACCCAGACGACTGTCATTACAGCTGCGGTTGACAATCTTCAATTCAGAAAACCCGTATTTTTAAACGATATACTTGTTTTGGTCGGAAGGGTGACTTACGTGGGTCACAGTTCCATGGAGGTCCGTGTTGACTCTTATGTTGAAAATTTAGATGGCACAAGAAATTTGATCAACCGTGCCTTTTTGGTCATGGTCTCCATCGATGAATCGAACAAAACCAAGGAGATTCCACCTTTATTGATCGAAAATGACGTGCAGGAAGCAGAATGGCAAAGTGGGAAGAAACGCAGTGAATTGAGCAAGCTGCGCAGAAGGGAAGGCTATTGAAAACAAACACTCGGACAGTATTCGTTTTAGCATTCCTTCTAAACCTGAGCCTCTTGATCGCCCTTCTTTTGACGGCGGTCGATGTCTCTTCATTTTCCAGAGCTTTTTACGCAAAACAATACCGTGAATTAAGCACAGCCAAGGAAATCGGAATAACACAAACAGATTTGGACCTGGCCACTGAACAGCTCCTGGATTACATTCAGAACAAGACCGAGCACCTGGATCTTGCTGTGATACTGGAGAACGTGGAAGGCAAGCCGAATGTCAAGATGTTCAACCAACGTGAGATCGATCACATGGTCGATGTCCGGGCGCTTTATTTGGAGGCCATGCTTGTCAGGAACATTTTACTTGGTTTTGCTGCCGCAATCCTGCTCAGCTTGATCTGGCGTATTCACAGCGAAACAAATCCGGAGATTTGCAGGACTTTACGGCGGGGCCTGGGCCTGGCTCTGCTGATTTTTCTTGTCCTGATTGCTGCGATTGCGACGTACGCTGCGCTTGATTTCAATGCTTTTTGGACTCGTTTTCATCTCTTGTTTTTCAGTAACGACCTGTGGATATTGGACCCACGCACCGACCGGCTGATTATGATGGTGCCTTCAGCCTTCTTTTTCGCACTCGTCCAGAAAATTCTGATCACTTCAGTGGCGGCATTGCTTGTGTATAGTGGACTTGTTTTTACCGTGACTTGGTCGTGCGAAAAAATGAAAAAGAAAGCTTTGCTTAAGAGCTGATATTTTTGGGAGAGAGATATGTTTCTTATTTTTGATTTGGACGGAACGCTGCTGGACACCCTGGCGGACCTAGGAGAATCCCACAATCTGGCACTGGTGGAACGGGGGCTGGATGCCATTCCCATCGACGACTATCGATATTTGGTCGGCAAAGGGCTGCGCAACCTCAGTGAGAGGACTTTGACCCTTCAGGAGGAAAGCTTCAAAAATTTGTCAAAAGAAGCTCAAGACGCCGCTGTGTCTCAACATCTGGCTCGCTTTCAAGTGCTTTATCACGAGCATCTGCTTGACAAAACGGTCCCTTATCCCGGGATTCCGGAACTTCTGGCACAACTAAAAGATAAAGGGCTGGATATGGCGGTCCTTTCAAATAAAGCAGACCATTTGACAAAGCAACTGATAGAACACTTTTTTCCGGAGCACCCCTTTCTTTTTGTTGAGGGAATGAATGAGGATTGGCCCAGAAAGCCGGACGCGACTTTTGCGCTGGAATTATGTAAACAATTCGCTAAAAATCCTGCGGAGACCGTTCTGATCGGTGATACCTCCACGGATATGCAGACCGCCACCAACGCAGGCTTCATTCCGCTCGGAGTGAGCTGGGGTTTCAGAAAACGCGCAGAGCTGTTTGAGCACGGAGCCGTTGCGGTGATGGATTCTCCTTCAGAATTGGCAAGCTACATTTTTGACTTGCAGGCTCCGGATGAATAAGCCCGTCACTTCAATTGATACACGAGAAAACACACGAGATACTCGCTTGAAAAGCCTCCGTAAATACTTGTTTTTACTGATTGCGCCCTTTTTTTACCTCCTGCAGCTTCTGCTGAACAGTCAGCGAGACTGGGGCGAATTTTACGCGCGGCATCTTTTCCCTGTAATCAGTGCACCTCTGGTCTGGCTCAGTTCTACTCTGCCCATTTCATGGCTTTTTGTCAGCGCCACGCTGGTTTTGCCCTTGGGCATAATTTATCTTTTCTACAAAATCGTCTCCATTGTGCGCGTCAAAGAGGGCCGGGCCCAAAACATGCGCCGACTGGCCAAGCACCTGGCCGTTACACTCAGCGGTTTGTTTGTCGTTTACATGCTCCTGCACGGCTTCAATTATGCGCGCTATCCCCTGCATCAATCTTTGGGTTTGGATTCCAGGCCGCGCTCGCATGAAGAACTTTTGGAAACCAGCCTGTGGCTTGCACGCAGCGCTAATTTGGAAAAGGAAGGTTTGGAGAAGGATGGCCTGGGCCTTCTGCAGCTGCGGGAACCGCGCAGTTTTTACTTGGAGCAGGCTGTACCGGGGGCCTCTCAAATGCAGCAAGGCATCTACATCAGACCCAAAGCGGTTCCCTTGTCGCAGTACTGGTCTTATACCAACATCACCGGAATGTATTTTCCATTTTTTGCCGAAGCCAACGTCAATGCCGACATTATGGCAGATGAGTTTTTGTTTTCAGCCTTGCACGAATTGGCGCATGTTCGGGGCTATGCTCGAGAGGAAGAGGCTAATTTTCTAGCCTTCATGTATGGAAAAGACCATTCTCTGGCGGAGTATCGCTACGCTGCTTTTGAAAGTGCGTTCATCTATTCTTACAACCGCCTGGCGGCTGCTGACCCGGAATTGGCTGCTCAGGCCTGGCATGAGCTCTCGGCCGATACACAGGCGGATATTCAGGCGCGTAACGTTTACTGGAAAGCGTTTGAAGGCCCGATCGAAGAAATCAGCACCGAGATCAACGATGCATTTTTGCAGGCCAATCTTCAGGAAGCCGGGGTTGAAAGCTACGGAATGGTCGTTGATCTGCTCCTTGCTTATTACAGTGCTGAGGTGAAGCCTTGATTACTGTCAGCCTTTACCCGGATGGATGCAGTAAATTTCCGATCGATGGGGCCAGAGACCTGCTGAGACTATTCTATGGTCCTGCAAAATTCTATGAACTTCAAGCGAATCTATACGCTTACGAAGCTGAAGCGAAGCAGTCCTTTCAGTGGGGCTGCTTTGCAGGACAAGCTTTTTGTATAACAGCGGCTGAAAACGAGCCGCTCTCAGAGGCTGCTTTGGAGGCACTCATCCAATCACCGGAGTTCGGCTTGGCCGGTCAAGTCATCCCTTTACTCGCTGAAGACTCACCTAAACTCAGCGCGCGTAAGCTCAAACGCAGTTTTTACAATTGCCTGACTAAAGAGACCGGGAAAGAATTTCCCTGGGGTTCCCTCAGCGGTATCCGCCCGAGTTACATTGCCCAGGAATACTTAAGCCAAAATACAAGCCCCGAGGAAACATGCTTGCGGCTTAAAGAAGATTATCATGTCAGTTCAAAAAAAGCCGCCCTTGTAGTGGAAGTCGCTTTGGCTGAACAAAAAATCATCGCAGCACAGCCGAAAAATGCTGTACATCTATACGTACACGTACCGTTTTGCAAAACACGCTGCTCTTATTGTTCCTTCACCTCAATGGAAGCCGTCAATCCATCAGAAGAAAGCTTGCAGGGTTATCTAAAAGCCCTATTGTCAGAAATCAGAGAAACATTAAGTGGCATGACTACAAAAGTAAACAGCATTTACTTCGGAGGCGGCACACCAAGCATATTCAGCACCTCCGAATTGAATGAACTTTTCTCCGCCTTAAGTGAATTTATTGATCTAAACACTTGCCCTGAAATTACCTTTGAGGCAGGGCGCAGTGACAGCCTGGACGAAATGAAACTAAAGCTCTTGCATGATCTTGGAGTGACCCGCCTGTGCATCAATCCACAAAGTATGCAAGCAGACATGCTTAGCCGGGTCAACCGTCCTGACAGCCCCGAGCAGGTGAAAATTACGTTCAAGGCAGCGCGAGCGGCCGGCTTCAATCATATCAACATGGACCTGATTGCCGGGCTCGGCGGGGAGAGTGAGGCTGATTTCGCAGACAGTCTACAACAAATCATTGCACTGCAGCCGGAGAGTGTCACGATTCACAGTCTGGCAAAAAAACGAAATTCCGATCTGGATCAACTCATCAAGAATCAATCCAAAATAGATGACGAGTGTAGACAAAAGGATGCTGCACTTCTCAAACATGCTTTGGGCGACACAAGCCGCTCACTCGAAAACATGCTCGAATACGCTGAGCTAAGTCTTACGGCAGCCGGATATCATCCCTATTATTTGTATCGACACAAAGACGGTGTGGGTGGTCTTGAAAACGTGGGCTATGCGCGCAAAGGCTTTGAGTGCGCTTACAACGTGTGCATGATGGCTGACGCACAGTCTGTTCTGGCTTTTGGTGCAGGGGCCATGAGTAAACGGGTGAGCGGCCGAACTTCACTGCGTTGTCCGAATGTGAAGTCGATTTCTGAATATACCGCGCGAATCAATGAAATGGCCCAGCGTAAAAAGGAATTGTTTTCACAAGAGCATGCAGCAGAATAATTTACAGTTTATTATGTTCGTTACTTGAGCTAAGTCTGACTAATCGCTAAAATTGTGATAAATTCAATTCAAATGAAACGAGAGTGCGTGTGATAGAGTCAAGCGAGTCGACAGCTGATTTACAGCAGAACAATTATATCCTGATTGGCATGCCGGCTTCAGGCAAGTCCAGTTTGGGGCGCCGTATTGCTAAGCAATTGGGCCTGCGTTTTGTCGATACTGATGAATTGCTCAAGACAGAAACCGGACAAGGTCCCAGTGGTTTAAATGCCAAAATGAGCTTCAAGGATTTTATCCGTACAGAAGAGGAAACGGTCCTGAAATTAAGCGGCCGGGGCATGGTCATCGCCACGGGCGGCTCTGTGGTCTACGGCAGCAGGGCGATGCAGCATCTTAAGCACATGGGCACGGTCATTTATCTTGAAGATTCGCTGCATAAAATTAGACAACGCGTCGGCGGACTTGAAGAAAGAGGTGTGATTTTGAGACCCGGCCAAAGTTTTGAAAGTCTGTACAATGAACGCACACGCCTTTATCGACGCTACGCCGATATTATTTTTAACAACAGAAGGTTCAATCCGGGGCAAGCCGCTAGAATCCTGGGAAACCTCATTCAGTTTATTGACGGCTAGACCGCGGTCAGCCAGGACTTTGAGGGGTAAGTATGGCAAAACTAAACTATTTCGCAGTCATTGATGTCGGCTCAAACGAGCTGCAGATGAAAATCGCCGAATACGGACTTGGGGCGGGCGGCAAGCTCAAAGTAATCGAACAACTGCGCGGTGCCCTGGCCCTGGGTGAAGACACTTATGAAACCGGTGTCATCAGCGACGCGTATATTCGCCGCACCATTGAAATATTACGCGGTTTTAAGCTCAAACTGGCAGAGTATGGCATCTTATCCTGCAGAGTGGTCGGAACATCCGCGGTGAGAGAAGCCAACAATCGCGATTACGTGCTCAACCGTGTCGCGCAGGCGACCGGTTTTCACATCGAAATTTTAGATCATCCTGTCGAAAGTGCCTGGCGCTTAATTGCCATGCTGGAAGAGTTGAAAGTCCATCCGGAACTGGCCCGGCAAAATTTACAAATCGTCGATATAGGGGCCGGTTCTGTTCATTTAAGCTATTTTGCCCAAGGAAAATTGATCTATAGTCAAAGTGCCTTGCTCGGTGCCCTGCGCATGGTCGGCATTCTGGAGCAGCTGCATCTGTCTGCCGTAAAACCTCTGGAGGCTTTTGAACTTTACCTGGATGTTGAACTAAAGGAAATCAAGGACAGTCAGGAGCGGGCCAAACAAGCGGATGCCCTGATCATCATCGGAAACGAGACACAGTACATCAAGCGAATGGCCAAGCTCAAGAGGACCGATACCTCTCTCGACCCGGATGAATTTGAGCATGTGCTTGACCAGCTCAAAGTACAAAAACCACTGGATCTGACTTTAAGTTACGGGATCCCGCCCGAAAGCTGCGGACAGATGCTGCCGGCTGCGGCAATTATCAAAAAATATTTGAATTTTTCAGCAGCCAAGACCTTGTATATCCCCAACGCTGACCTTTGCCGAGGACTTTTATTTTCGCATTTAGCCGAACACCACCGCTACAAACTTATCAAAAACATCGATGAAATCGTACTTTCACAGGCCGATGAACTGGCCCTGCGCTTTGAAGTGGATATAGAACACAGCCGCAGGATTGAAAAAAATGCACTTTTAATATTTAGGACAATCATGAAAGAGTTTGGCTTGACGAACAGACAGAGGCTGTATTTACAACTTGCCGCGCGTTTGATGCATGTGGGTGGTTTCATAAGACATCCCCGTCACGGGAACATGTCTTACAGCATTATCAAAGACCTGGAACTGCTGGGCATCACACAAAAGGAACGTCTGAGGGTAGCCAGGATCACTGAATTCGCCAATGATTTGAATAGTCCTAAACGCAGCGACATGTTGGAATTGCCCGGTGAGCTGAGACAGGAAATCATTTGCCTCGTGGCCATTTTACGAATCGCCGAAAGTCTGGACAGTTCAAAACAAGGGCACCTCGAATTGACACGCAGTCGTGTAAAAAACGACTTCCTGCAGCTTTACTACAAAGAAATCGCTGAAACACCTTTGGAACAATTCTTCCTGCCCCAGAAGAGTCAACTCTTTCAAGACGTGTTTGGCTTACAGGTCCAGCTGATAAAGGAGAAATAAGATGGCCGTAAAAAAGAAGAGCAGCACAGCCACTGAGAAAAAACCTCCGAATTTGAGAGTAGAGGACAAGCGTCTCCAAAAGTCCCGCAAACTGCTTAAAGAACGACTGAGCAGCCGGCAGCAATTGAGTTTTGTTTCACCATGTAAATATTCCAAAAATCCGGCTTTCATAAATCGCGAACTGAGTTGGTTGCAATTTGATCTGCGTGTGCTGCTGGAAGCCAGAGACCGCTCGAATCCTTTGATGGAAAGACTGAGTTTCCTTTCGATAACCGCGAATAATCTGGATGAATTTTTCATGGTCCGTGTCGCTTCATTGAAAGACATGCAAAACGCGGACTACCTGGGCCTTGATATCGCCGGTCTGACGCCGATGGAGCAATTAAAAGCGATATCGGAACAGACTCACGCTCTGGTCAGCCTGATGTACTCGACTTACTCAAGAACCATTTTGCCCGCTTTAACGAAAGCAGGTATTTATCTGCTGAGTCCGGAACAACTTAACGACCGGCAGCGGTCGGAGATAAAAGACTATTTCGAAAACATCATCTACCCGATTCTGACCCCGATGGCCGTTGACAGCGGTCGCCCCTTTCCGCTCATCAACAATAAGAGTCTGAATATTTGCGCCTTGCTCGAACGAGATGATGGCGATGAAGAGGCCAAATTCGTCACGATGCAGATCCCCGGCGTGGTGCCGAGGCTCTACCGTTTTCAAGAGGAAAGCGACTTCGGCGCTGAGCCTTTGGATGAGAGTGAAAACGACGCAGATGCCAATCAGACGGAGGCTGAACCTTCACCTGTTAAAAAATATGCTTTTATTACTTTGGAGGACATTATCCGCATATTTTTGCCTGACTTATTTCCGGGTATGACAATTCTGGCGCAAGGAGTTTACCGCATCTTACGTAATGCGGATCTGGAAATCGACGATGAGGATGCGGCCGATCTGCTGGTGGAGATCGAAAAACAAATCAGGCTGAGGCGCTGGGGCGAGGTGATTCGTCTGGAAGCAGAGGCGGACATGGATTATCGCCTGCTGAGCAACCTTTTGCCCAATTTAAAAGTTGAGGAAGCTGATGTTTACCTCATTGACGGCCCGCTGGATTTGACTTTGCTCATGAAGCTGCGCGGCGAGCCGGTCCTTAAACAGCATGACCATTGGTACTATCCGCCCTATGAGCCTCAAAATGCGCATCAGATGGAAATCAGGCGCCAAAGTCTCAGGACCAAAGGTATTGAAAATCCGGATATCTTTGATTTGATCAAAGAGGGAAGCATGCTGGTTCATCATCCCTATAATTCGTTCGACCCGGTTTTGGAATTTATTCGTTCAGCGGCCACAGACCCGCAAGTGCTGGCTATCAAACAAACCCTCTACCGTATCAGCGGCGATTCTCCCATTATCACTTACCTGGAGGAAGCCGCCAAAAATGGCAAACAGGTTTTGGTTTTGGTTGAATTAAAAGCACGTTTTGACGAGGAAAACAACATCCAATGGGCCAGACGACTTGAAACGGCCGGCTGCCATGTCATTTATGGTTTGGTAGGACTCAAAACGCACAGCAAAATCACCCTGGTCGTGCGCAGGGAAAACGATGGAATCAGACGCTATCTCCATCTTGGGACCGGAAATTACAACGATCAGACCGCTAAACTATACACAGATATGGGTTATTTTATTTCGAACAGCATCCTGGGCGAAGATGGAACCGAATTTTTCAATATGCTCTCCGGTTTTGCAGAACCGAATTACTGGAACGCCCTGGTAGCGGCTCCGCTCTGGATGCGAGGGACATTCGAAAAACTGATCGAACGTGAGATTGCGCAGGTAGAAGCCGGTGGTAAGGGACATATTCGCGCTAAAATGAACTCACTGGTCGATGAAGAGATGATCAAGGTCCTGTACAAAGCCTCTCAAGCCGGTGTCCAGATCGATTTGATCGTGCGCGGGATCTGTTCACTGCGTCCCGGTGTTCCCGGTCTTTCAGACAACATTCGGGTGCGTTCATTGATTGGCCGCTACCTCGAACATGCACGCATATTCTGGTTCTATAATGCGGGCAAAACTGAAATTTACCTGGCCTCGGCTGACTGGATGACGCGCAATCTGGACCGTCGTGTTGAACTGATGTTTCCGATTTTCGAAGATGACTGCCGCGCGCTCGTTGAGGAAGTCCTGGAAATTCAGGAAGAAGACACCAATCGTGCCCATATCATGCAGGCTGATGGAACTTACAAGAAACCTGACCGTCGGGGCAAGCCTATTTTGGATGCTCAGCTGCACAGCTGTGCGCTGGCCATCGAACGGGCACCGAAACCGGCGGACATCATGGAAACCAGACTGTTCGTGCCGGCCGCTTCTGCAGATCACATCGATTGAGCGGGATGAGAAGCCCAAAAAATAAAAATCGTTTCAGAAAAGTAAAAGCCCCGCTTTTGGGGCTTTTTTCTTATTGGTGAGCCTAGCAGGACTCGAACCTGCGACCCACAGCTTAGAAGGCTGTTGCTCTATC
>CAYNZF010000037.1:0-20141 GCA_964401615.1 uncultured Oscillospiraceae bacterium | reverse complement strand
GTAAGTCTCCTCATCGAAACTGAGATACACCCTCTTACCTTCAAGCATCTCCTTCGTGTAAGCAAAAGCTTCTTGACCAAAATACTCCGCCTCGATGCCATCATCCGGATGGGCTATTTCTGGGCTGTTGATGCCAATCAAACGGATGCGCTGATTTTTTCCATCCACTGTCGCGCGGATTGTATCCCCGTCGCTTACTTTAGTCACTTCAACCTCAACTATGCGGACCTGAGGATTGGACCACTTTCCTGTCGTTTCTATTGTGGTACGGTTTGTTTGAGTAGTTAATTCTGGTATATCGCAAGCCGATAAGATTACAAGCAATAAAGCAAGAACCGCAATGAGCAAACGATGTTTTACATTATTCTGGCGCAAAACAACTCCTTAAATGTTTTGAATATCTTCAATATTCGATCAATACACAAACTCGCCAAGCTCAGACTGAATGAAAACTTCATTCTCGGAACCACTGGTATTTTCAGTATGTCCGATACACTGGGCAGCAATATTAAAACTTGCCGCCACTTGGCAGATAGCTTCAACAAGTTCTTCCGGAACATAGAGTTCAAGTCTATGACCCATATTGAAAACTTGGTACATTTCTTGCGCTGGTATGTTACCTGCTTCATAAATGGCTTTAAATAAGGGGGGTATGGCAAAAAGATTATTCTTGACGTAGCGCGTGTTTTTGCCAAAATCACGACACTTGACCTGACCGCCACCCGTGCAATGAATTGCTCCCACAACCTGCTCACGATAGAGCGCATAAATTTCTGCCAAGACCGGAAGATAGGTCCTTGTCGGTGACAAAATTGCTTCGCCGACCTTCATGCTACTTCCCGGCAATTGATCTTCCACATGGTAGGGCCCACAATAGACTTTATCCTCAGATATGGTAGAGGAATACGTTTCTGGGTATTTTTTGTAATAATCATGGTGTAAAAGCAAATGTCTCGCGGCAGTTAGACCGTTAGAGCCCATTCCTGAGTTTTCTGTTTTCTCATACGTCGCTTGGCCAAACGAAGCTAAGCCAACTATTGCCAAACCGGGTTTAATGTTGGCGGCTGAAATAACATCTTCTTTCGCTATGCGGCAGCACACGGTAGAGTCCACGATGAGCGTTTGTACCAAGTCACCGACGTCAGCGGTTTCGCCCCCCGTCATGTGTACAGTTACGCCACGCTCTTTAAGGCTGGCAATCATGGCATCGTAGCCTTTAATCACTTCTGCTATGGCAGCTCCACTTACACGATGCGCATTGCGTCCAATTGTGTTGGACAGGAAGAAGTTATCTGTCACACCGACACAAGCTAAATCATCTGTATTCATAACCAGCGAGTCCTGAGCAATGCCCGCAAAATAACTTAAATCTCCAGTTTCTTTGTACATCAGATATGCCAGTGATGATTTAGTCCCCGCACCATCGGCATGGATAGCAGTACAGTAATGTGCGTCACCCGCTAAATCTTCCACTAACTTACAAAAAGCACCTGGGAAAACACCTTTGTCCTGGTTTTTCACAGCTGCTTTTACTTCATCCTTTGTTGGTGAAACTCCGCGCGATAAATAGCTTTCTGCTGACATTCTGTTACTCCTTAAATAATTGTTGTTTCTATATTATGGTGTAAAAAGCAAAAGAGAAAGTCTATAAGCCGGGTTCTGTCTTGAACAATCATTTATCTAGCTTAGCCGTCTCCGACTAAGTCAAGCCACCTCCCCGAGACGCGCGGGCCACGCATTTGTGTCTCTCCACGGTGTTGCTCCGGATGGGGTTTACAGAGCCTGCCGCGTTACCGCAGCAGCGGTGAGCTCTTACCTCACCTTTCCACCCTTGCCATTGCTGGCGGTTTATTTCTGTTGCACTTTCCTTAAAGTCACCTTCACCGGGAACTACCCGGCATCCTGCCCTAAGGAGCCCGGACTTTCCTCATCTGCGAGTTTTCACTCTGCAGCCGCGATTGTCCAACTTTCTCTTCGCACTTTACGATTATACACGTTTACTGCTATCTGGACAGAATTTATCTCATACGTCATTATTGGATGAATTGTTTTTCAACAGTTGAAACTTGTAATTCCGTTGATACAATGCGTTTAATTTAAACAATTTCTTTGGATCAAGTTCATTAAGCTGCTGCGCGGTAACCCGGAATTGCCAGCAATTAGCCGCGGTGCTCGGAGTGTTCATGCGCGCATCACTGCCATAGCCCAGGAAGTCTTGCAAAGGTGCCACGGCCAGTACTGCGGTACTGGCCCAGACGGTACGGATGAAACTTTGGCAGGCGGGACTGTTCGCGCCCCCCTTACCCCAATCCTGACCTTCCGGGAAAGCACAATAATCCAGTGCATGTGTTCTGATATCCTCTGTGCTTTCCCAGAGCCAGCCCAACATGGTGTTATTATCGTGAGTCCCTGTATAAGCGCAGCAATTTTTAGGGTAATCATGGGGTAGATCAAGCGAGCGGAAGCCCGGATCAAGGGAAAATTGCAGTACCTTCATGCGGGGGAAACCGGATTCGTCGAGCAATTCCAACAAGTCTGCGTCAACCACACCCAGATCCTCGGCAATGATGGGCAGTTCACCCAAACGCGCAGCAGCTCGATTGAAGAGCTCAATGCCCGGACCTTTACGCCACTTGCCGACGCGGGCGGTCGTTTGCCCGTAACGCACAGCCCAATAGGCCGACAAGCCTCTAAAGTGATCAATGCGCAATAAATCGTAGCGGTTTAATTCATGCTTGATGCGATTGACCCACCAATCATAATCCGTCTCTTTCAAGTAAGCCCAATTAAAAATCGGGAAACCCCAAAGCTGGCCGTCCTCAGAGAAATAATCAGGCGGAACGCCTGCCACTTCGCGAGGAAGGAAGTTTTTATTGAGCACAAACAGTTCTTTGTTAGCCCAGACATCAGCGCTGTCACGTCCCACGTAATAGGGCATGTCACCATAAATGCCCAGCCCCAGCAAGTTGAGTGTTCCCTTCAGCCGAGTCCATTGTTTAGCGAAGATCCACTGAATAAAAATCTGCTTTTCGATTGCCGTGGCATGATCATTCGAAAAAGTTTCCAAGGCTTTGGCTTGATGTCCTGCCAATGCCTTATTCGGCCATTTCCACCACACTTCATTATCAAAATGATCGCGTATGACCATAAACAAGGCATAGTCCTTCAACCAGAACTGATACTGTTCAAAACGCTCCATCTCGGACTTTTGTTCAGCGGTCATCCGTTTAAAAGCCAGATCCAGGAAAGCCCGGCTGTTGTGATGAACAAAACCAAAATCAGCCCTGTGCGCGTCGCCGTGATACTCAAAATCCTTCACTTCATCAGAAGTCAAAAGACCATCCTCTACCAGCAAGCGAGGGTCAATGAGACGGCTGTTCCCGGCAAAAGCAGACAAACACATATAGGGTGAATCGATGGCGGGTTGACCCAGCGGCAGAATCTGCCAATAGCTAAAACCTGCTTGTACCAGTTTTTCCCCGAATTCCAAAGCTTCAGGACCCATGGTCCCCTGCCCGAAGGGGCCGGGTAGACTACTGAGATGGGCTAAGATGGCGCTTGATCTGTTCATGTCTTATTCCTTTCGTTTTCCGGATGGCTCGTTCACTCATCCGCGCTCATGACATCTATTCAAAAATGCTTTTGTGTTCATATTTATCTTCTAATTTGCTGAACAAATACGAAGAAATGACTCCGGCCATGAACAGCAGGGCACAGAGCAGTAAATGAGTTCCGAAAGTCCAGCCGTTGGCCGCGAGCACCGAGTCCTGGAAAGCCGGAAATATCTTAGTGGGAAAAATGATCAGGGTCGATCCGATGACCAGGCCCAAAATAATGTGATACATAATGCTGTAATGGCGCTTCAGCAAACGACTCATCAGTTTAGAAAACAAGACCGCGCAGAGCACGACACCCAGGCCGAGCGGAATGATTGCCGTTAAATCGAAGGCAGAAATGCGGTCAGCCATTTTTTCATAAAGACCGAAATAAATCAAAAAATTAGACGGACTGAGACCGGGCACAATAAATCCAAAGCCAATGGCGATACCGGCCAGCAGCCAGGTCAGCATGTTGGGAGTGACATCTAAAAGCTGCACATCCCCCAGTGACATGAGGGCAAAAAGTACGATTGCGGCCAGGACAAGGGCTGACCAGGATTTTTTACTGCGTCCTTCTTTACCTGCAGTCTTATATAGCGCAGGAAAAGTGCCCACAACAAAGCCAATGAACAGGCAGATCGAAATCGCCTCATAACGTCCTTCCAGCGCTTTTTTCACGAAAATCGAAAAAAGCAGTACACCAAGAAAAGCGCCCAGGACAACAGGGACAAAATATTTGACATTTTTCCAGAAATTTTTTCTCATGTTGGCCAGAAAGGCCAGGAGAGGATCATAAATACCAAAGATAACGGCCATGACACCACCCGACAAGCCCGGCAAAATCGCTCCAATGCCGACGAGTGTGCCTTTTATAAAACGAATCAACCAATCCAAAAGTTCACCTCTTTAAAATCAAGTTACTTTGATTTCTTTCCCAAAGATTGTACCCCATGGCGAAAGGGCTAGCAATAAACGTCCGAGGCTTGGTTTTGTAAAATTCAGATTATCTGGGCCTTTTTTGCTGGTTTTTTTATCCATAAACTGCCTTTTTTTAAAAAGAAATAGACGAACAAGATCAAGATGGGTATGATTAACCATTATCGTTGCAAAGGAAGAATAAATGCAACGGAGGAGGAAAAAATGAAAAAGAGAATTTTAGCAAGTCTATTAGCTGCAGTCATGGTGATGAGTCTCGTCACAGCCTGTGGTTCCGGAACAGAAGCAAGCACGACCAAAGCAGGAGCGGATGCCGCTGAAACCATTAAAATCGGTGGTTTGGCTCCCCTTACAGGTGCGGTTTCCGTGTACGGCATCGCAGTCAACAACGGTGTGACTCTGGCTTTTGAAGAAATCAATGCCAAGGGCGGCATCGACGGAAAAAAAGTAGAATACATCGTTATGGACGAAAAGGGTGACACCACCGAAGCGACCAATGCTTATGACAAATTGGTTCAAGACGGCATCGTGGCCTTGATCGGTGACGTTACGTCCACACCTTCAATCGCCGTTGCTCAACGCAGTGTCAAAGACAACATGCCCATGATCACCGCATCAGGAACATCATTGAAGATTACAGAAGCCGGAAAAAACGTCTTCCGCACCTGCTTCACCGATCCTTATCAAGGTGACGTTATGGGACGTTTTGCCGCAGAAAATCTGAAGGTCAAAAAAGTCGCGGTCATCTATGATGCCGGCAATGACTATTGTGTTGGCTTGACCAATGCTTTTGTCGCCAGAGCAGAAGAGCTTGGTGTCGAAGTCGTCGCCAAAGAGTCCTACGCGGCCACCGATGCGGATTTCAAAGCTCAGTTGACCAAAATTCAGCAAGCAGCCCCTGAAGCGATTTATCTGCCCGACTATTATGAAACAAACATAAAAATCGTTCGTCAGGCCAGAGCAGCAGGAATTACGGTTCCCTTCCTCGGCGGCGACGGCTGGGACGGCGTCTTGATGGAAAACGTCATTGGTACCAAAGGTTCCACCGATGCTGACAACAGCTACTTCACCAATCACTATTCAGACAAAGATTCAGATAAGAGAATCCAGGATTTCATCACCGCTTACAAAGCCAAGTTCAACATGGAACCCGTGTCTTTTGCCGCTTTGGGTTATGACACCGCTTACCTTTTAGCCGACGCCATCACCAAAGCAGGCAGCACCGACAAGCAAGCCATCGTTGATGCGATGACCGCGATTAATTTTTCCGGAATTACCGGAAACATCACCTTCGATGAAAATCGCAACCCGGTTAAATCTGTTACAATTATTAAAATCGACAAGGGCGATTACACCTTGTTCGACAAAATGGACCCGACCAAGTAAAATAAACTTTATTATTTGAATGTGGTGGACTCCTGGCGCGTTTATTGCATCAGGAGTTCATTTATTAAAAGCTAAATCCGGGGAGGACGTATGTATTTTATCGTACAGTTCATCAATGGCCTGCAGATCGGCTCCATCTATGCCTTGATTGCGCTGGGCTATACCATGGTCTACGGGATTGTGAAATTGATCAACTTCGCGCATGGCGACGTCTTGATGATAAGTGCGTATTTTTTGCTCCTTCTGGTGACGCAAGCCGGCTTGCCCTTTCTGGCAGCCGTTCCCATCGCTATGGTATTGGCAGCGCTTTTGGGTGTGATTATCGAACGAGTCGCCTATAAACCTCTTCGGCAAGCCTCCCGACTTTCGGCATTGATTACAGCGATTGGTGTATCGCTGTTATTACAAAACGCAGCCATGATTCTCTTCTCACCCAACGCCCGTTCTTTCCCCATGGTCGCGCAGAATTTTCCGACCATCTCTCTGGGACCGGCCATCCTCAACACGGTATCCATCATTTCTATTTTTTCTGCTTTTCTGCTCATGATCATTCTGCAGCTTTTTATTAAAAAGACTCGCACCGGGAAGGCTATGATCGCGGTTTCCGAAGACATGAAGGCCGCACAGCTCATGGGAATCAACGTGGACCACACCATCTCGATTACTTTCGCTATAGGTTCAGCCTTGGCTGCCTTCGCAGCGACGCTGTTTTTGGTTTCTTACCCTCAAGTCACTCCTTACATGGGCGCCATGCCGGGCATCAAGGCCTTTATCGCAGCGGTTCTGGGAGGAATCGGAAATATCCCCGGAGCCATGATTGGCGGTCTCCTGCTGGGCATCCTGGAAACCCTGACCAAAGCCTTCATCCCTTCCGCTTATTCACAGCTGGCTGACGGAGTTGTTTTCGTCGTTTTAGCCGCTGTATTGCTCTTTAAGCCGACCGGCTTGCTGGGGAAAAACCAGCGCGAGAAAGTTTGAGGTGCGACAAAATGCCTAAAAATAAATTATTTTCCTATCTCATCAATGCCTTGTTCGCTGTGGCGGTTTTTGTTTTCTTCAAATTATTGGCGGGTCAAGGTATTCTGGGTCGTTACCAGCAGGGTTTGGTGATTCTCATTTGTATCAATGCCATTTTAACGGTCAGTCTCAATCTGGCCACAGGTCTTCTGGGCGAGCTGGCCCTTGGACATGCAGGTTTTATGGCGGTTGGAGCTTACGCGTCCGCCTTGGTTACTACAAATTTGACGAATGGCGCTGACCCCTCCCCCCCGCTTTTCATCGCCTCATTGATAGCGGCAGGTATTGTGGCTGCCGTGGTAGGTTTCATTGTGGGCATTCCCGCCCTGCGCTTGCGTGGTGACTATCTGGCAATCATCACCTTGGCCTTCGGCGAGATCATTCGTATCATAATCCGCAGCCTGCCCTTCACGGGCGGAGCCTTGGGCTTGAGCGGGATTCCTTTTGCCACTAATTTCAATTATTCTTACTGGATATTGGTCGTGCTCATTTATGTGATATACTCTCTGGTGCGTTCACGTCAAGGCCGGGCCATTATCTCCATTCGCGAAGATGATATCGCGTCTGAGGCATCCGGTATCAACACCACTCGATACAAGGCTTTGGCCTTTACCCTTTCGGCTGCGTTCGCCGGTGTGGCCGGTGGATTATACGCACACTTTCAAGGCGTAATCACGCCCCAACAGTTTGATTACAATTATTCGATCAATATCATGGTCATGGTGGTGCTGGGAGGCATGGGATCCATTACCGGCTCGGTTTTATCCGCAGCGGTTCTCACTTTGATGCCCGAGCTCCTGCGTGGTATGGCTGAATACCGCACCTTGATTTATGCCCTGCTTTTGATTCTGCTGATGCTGTTCAAACCATCAGGATTATTAGGTCAAAAGGAATTGTCCCAGAAATTTGTGCGTGGGCTTTTTCGAAAAGACAAAGAGCTCCTTCCTGAACTGGCCTCTTCCGGTGTCGGCGGCAGCAGTGCGGATGTTCAGGAAAATGTGCCGGTCATCGGCACACCTTTGCGCAATTCCGAAGAAATCGTGCGCAAGCGAAAGGGAGAGGCATCAAGCTCTGACCTGACAGCTCCTGACAAAGAAAATAAAGGCAAGAGGTGATATTCTGTGGCATTGCTTGAAATTAGAGATTTATCGATTCAATTCGGCGGTCTGAAAGCTGTGGAAAAAGTCAGTTTTGATGTCGAAAAAAATCAAATCGTCGGCTTGATCGGTCCGAACGGTGCCGGTAAAACCACCGTTTTCAATCTGCTCACCAATGTCTACCACCCCAATCAGGGCAGTGTAAATGTTGACGGTGTATCCGCTGTAGGTAAAAAAACATATCAAGCCGTCAGCAACGGGTTGGCCCGGACATTCCAAAACATTCGCCTCTTCAAGCAGATGACCGTGCTTGACAACGTCAAGGTCGGCTTCAGCGAAAGCAAACGCTATGGTTTGATGAGCGGTATCCTACGCCTGCCAAATTTTTGGAAGCAGGAGCAAGCGGACGATGAGGAAGCTCGAAAACTGCTGCGCTTGTTTGAAATGGAGGATGCGGCTGAAATGACCGCAGGCAATCTTCCTTACGGTCGTCAGCGCAAGCTGGAAATTTGCCGCGCGATGGCCACTCACCCGAAGGTCCTGCTGCTCGACGAACCTGCAGCCGGCATGAATCCCACAGAAACTCAGGAATTGATGGATACCATCAGTAAAATCATGCGCAATTTTGATATTTCTATTTTGTTGATAGAGCATGACATGAAGCTTGTCATGGGCATTTGCCAGAAAATCGTTGTTCTGGATTATGGCATGGTCATTGCCCAGGGTACACCGGCCGAGGTACGCAGCAACAAACGCGTCATCGGCGCTTATTTAGGAAGTGAGGGTCGTGCTGATGATACTGACCGTTGATGATTTACACGTTTTTTATGGGTCGATCCACGCCATCAAAGGCGTTTCTTTTCATGTCAAGCAAGGTGAAATTGTCACTCTGATCGGTGCGAATGGCGCAGGAAAAACGACCATTCTCCAAACAATTTCCGGTCTATTGAAACCACGCACGGGAAGCATTGTGTTCAACAACATACCCACCGACACGATCAAACCCCATCTCCTGGTCAGCAAGGGCCTGGCGCAAGTACCGGAAGGCCGCCGCATTTTTACTGCCTTGTCTGTGCGAGACAATATTGAAATGGGTGCTTATACCCGCAATGACAAAGCTGAAGTGGAAAAAGACATAGAAAAGATGTTGAACAAATTTCCGCGCCTTAAAGAACGTCGCAATCAGCTGGCCGGGACTCTTTCAGGCGGTGAACAACAGATGCTCGCCATTGTCCGGGCCTTGATGTCCAGACCCCAGCTTTTACTTTTAGATGAACCATCCATGGGGCTGTCCCCCATCCTGGTCCATGAAATTTTCAGTATTTTGCGTTCGCTGAGTGAAGACGGAATGACCATTTTACTGGTTGAACAAAATGCTCAAATGGCTTTACACCTGGCTCAACGTGCTTATGTGCTCGAGACAGGAAAGATCATAATGGAAGGCAAAGCGCGCGCCCTACTTGACGATGACCGCATCAAAGAAGCATACCTGGGCGGTATCTGACTTTTCATCATCCCATTTGTCTACTCACATGAACAACTGTGCTGAATCATTGTTTTTAAGCCCGTTCCAACTATAATCAAATGAGTGGGATGGGCTTTTTTGTGTTGTCAAGATAATTTTCATGATCAATATCCAGGTAATTTCGAGGAGTTTAAAATGATTTTGGTCACAGGTGCCACAGGTCACGTCGGCAATACCCTGGTTCACGAACTAGCCGCAAGTGGGGAGGATATCCGCTTGTTTTTGCAGGAAAATGAAGCGGTGCGTGCTTTGGGCGGGCTGAAGTTCGAGCTCATCATCGGTGACATCTGTGATCAAAATAAAGTGACTGAAGCCTGTAAGGGAGTCGATTATGTCTACCACCTCGCAGGTTTAGTGGACATTTCGCCCAAGGATTCTTACTTGCTGGAAAACGTCAACGTCCACGGTACTGAAAACATCGTGGAAGCTTGTCTGGTTCAGGGTGTAAAACGACTTGTTTATGTCAGCTCAATCCACGCGATCCCAGAACCACCCATGGGGACCGCGATTTCTGAAGCCAAGGAAGAGGCTTTCCCGGACCTGAATTTGCTTGGCCCCTACGCCTTGTCGAAATCCGCCGCGACGGCAGCGGTCTACTCAGGCATCAAACGCGGTTTGGACGCAGTTATGCTCTTCCCCAGCGGAATTATCGGGCCGGGTGATTATCGAGGATCTGAGATGGGTAAGGTCATATCTTATTTATTGGGAAAAACCAAACAGCACATCTTTCCCTGTTTCAACGGAGCTTATAATTTTGTAGATGTCAGAGACGTCGCGCAGGCTTTGCAGCTGGCGATGCATAAAGGACGCAGGGGTGAAGCTTATGTGTTGTCCGGGCACAATTTGACTGTCCCCGAACTATATCGTAAAGTGCTGCAGGTGGCGGGCCGGACTTCCGTCAAGCTCATCATGATCCCGCTTGCTCTAGTCAAATTTGGGGCTAAAATTGCATTGGCCTTTGCACGTCTGATGAACCGCAAGCCCTTCTTTACTCCGTACAGCATCGCTGTACTGCAGACCAATTCCGAAATCGACGCATCAAAAGCAGAAAAAGAGCTGGGTTTCAAGGCAAGGCCGCTGGAAGTGACTTTGGTGGAAACGATCCACTGGTTGCAGGCACGCCGCTTATTGGGCTTAAAATAGCGTGTTTACGCGGTTCCGGACTAGATCTTAAGCTTGGATAGACTGTCTTGGAATCGAATTCGTTGACACGATCTGCCTCAGATCATCGGGCAGTTTGGCCATAAAATCCAAAAAACTGCGATAAATCAGTTGATAGCCTTCTGCTGACGGATGGATACCGTCCTCACCGATGGTCTCTTTGATATTTTTACGATCCAAAAACAAGCTTCTGCAATCCACCAGCAAAGTGTTGGTTTCATATGCGATGCGTTCAACATTGATGGAGTACAGCTCCTGAAAACGCGAAATCTGATCCGGAGTTTTGATACTTTTCAGTATTGCATCCGTCGACAGCCCACGGCTGCCCAAAAAGGCCAGATAGCGCTCTCCGTCCACCGGAGGCAGATTCATCATTATTGGCAGGATGTCTTTTGATTTCAGATATGTGAGCAGCTCTTTATACAATTTTATGAACAAGGGCAAAGGTGTCTTTGGTTCATGCCATCGCTGCGGTTGTTCGGCCACTTGATCCCATAAAAAATCGCAGTCGTTGCCCCCGAATTCCAAAATGGCAAAACGCATCTCCGGGAATTTTTCAACAGCCAGACGGACCGTTTCCACGCCTTTTTGAATTGTCGATCCAAAGCGTGAGCGGTTGATTAAGTCAAAGTCAAATTGCACACTGAGCTCTTCCAGAGGCGTGTCACTGAGGTTGCGATATTTCTCGTTTACGGAATCAAAGATCACACCCTTCAAGATTGAGTCGCCAAAGACACCCATTAGTTGTTTAATCATTACATCACCCCGTTTATGCATTCTTCTATCTCGTATTCATTTCTAGATTATATCAATTTACTTTCTTTGTAAAGTACATATAATTGAAAGTACAGGAACAAAGATATTATTGATTCATAACCGCGTGGAAAGGTGAGATTGAAAATGAGCGATACTGAAATGACCACGACTGAAGCAAAAAGCACTTTGCAGTTGACCGATTGGCAGAATTTTCCTCGCATCGAGCTATATATGGATCAACTGATTTCAATCCTTCAGGAAGAATTGAGCGGGCTGCTGGTGCCGCCGGAAGAAGGCAAAGTGTCGGCCAGCATGATCAATAACTATGTCAAAGTCAAGCTGGTTCCCCCACCTCGTAAAAAGCGCTATGAAAGGCAGCACATCAGTGCTTTGTTGATGGTCTTTGTACTGAAATCCGTCTTAAGCATGCAGGAGTTGTCCGTGCTTTTGCCAAGATTGATTGAAGAATTTTCAGGCGACCGGGCCAGGCTGCACCAATTTTTTATTAAGCACTTACGCAAAAGTGTGGAAGAACCTGAACTGATAAGCAGCGATCCTGAAGCGGTTTACGAACGTGTTCTGATTCATGCTTTGATGGCTTTTTCTGAACGGCTGCGGGCGGAACAGATGCTCGCGGGCTTGTACGACAAAGAAGCCTCAAAACCTTGAACGTGCTTCAATCCCCCCACATGGATGGGTATAAAACACCACAGCGGCCTAATCAAGCACGATCTGGGCACGCTTGTTGTAGAGCGTTTTATAGCCAAGATAGAGGGAGGAAAAGACCGACAGACAGACCACGGTCGTGATGGCAATCATGATGGCGATCTGATAAAGAATGGCCGTCGTCGGTAAGGTGCCCGATAAAATCTGTCCGGTCATCATCCCCGGCAGTGCGACGATACCCATACCCAGCATGGAATTCATGGTGGGGAGCAAAGCGGTTTCAATCGATTGATTCACGAATGGCAGGAGTATTTTGTCCGGGCTCACTCCGAAATTCAGCAAGCTCTCGATGCGGCTGCGCTGGCCCTGCAAACTGTCATTGAAGGATTTGATTCCCAGGCTGACACCGGTCATCGTATTCCCCATCAACATGCCGGCAATTGGAATCACATACTGTGGATTGAGCAAGCTCTCTCCGACAACAGCCAGTATGAAATAGGCGGTCACACCCACCCCTGAAATAATCATGGATAAAGCGATGTAAAGCTTGAATCGTTTATTCAAGCTCTTATTCTTGGAAAGAATCCGGTGAATGGCAAAAGATACCATGGCTACTACGTATGTCAAAATGAAAAGCGGGTGCGGGTTTTGAAAAATATACGTCAAAATCAGGCCGGCCAGGACCAGCTGGGCGGTCATGCGCATGCTGGCGACGATCAGCAATTTGGTTTGCTTGATCTTGCTTTTTTTCATCACCGCCAACACGATCAACAGCAAAAGATATATCAATAAAAACTGCCAAATCTGCATCTGTACAACTTCGTTCATCCGCAAGCACCCTCCTTCAAAGCAATAAATTGATCTCCAAAGATTTTTGCCAGGGCGCGGTCATGGCTGACCACTACCATAGTCATCCGCTCTGTTCTGCTGTAGTTTTGCAATTGTGTAAACAGCCGCCTTGAAGTCTGCTCATCGAGTGCCGAAGTAGGCTCATCCAGAAGCAGTACCGAAGGTTTAAACGAAAGTCCGATAGCCAAAAAAGTTCTTTGGCGCTCTCCTCCGGACAAAGTCTGGCAGAGTGAGTTGAGCGGAAAATCCGCAGCGCAAAGCTTCATAAAGCTCTTTTTCTCCGCCTCACTGATGGGTTTAGCTTCCCTGTATTCGTAATACTTGTCGAAATTTTCGCTGATGCTCAAGTCAAAGAGAAAACTGCTTTGGGAAAGAAGCATAACTTCACGACGTAAAAGCAGGCTGTCCATTCCAGAAATATCTTTTTCATTATAATAGACCGCACCACTCGAGGGCGACACAGTGCCGTTGATAATCTTAAGAAGGCTCGATTTACCACTGCCGCTTTCACCGCAAATAAACGTGCATTGCTCTCTCAAGATTTCGATATCGTCGTATTTGATTAAATTTCTGAAAGATAAATTTTCGGTCCTGATCACTACGTTCTTCATCAAGCTTACCTTAACGAATCCGGATAAAAATGTGTTTGACATTATTTTGGCCGGTTGGGCGCTCATTGATTTCAAATGAATCAATCGAGCGAATCAAGGGCGTAAGCTTGGGGTATCCGTAACTGCGTGAATCAAAAGCCGGCCTGACTTTCAGCAGCAAGTTGCCGACATCTCCTAAAAAAGCCCAACCTTGTTCATCCGCCAAGTCCGTGATGCAGGATTTAATCAGGTTGATCACATCGGGGCCGACGCTCAAAATATGGTGACCCGCGATGATGTCATCCTCATGGGGCGGGCGGCTCAAGCTCTTGGCCGGACTGCCGGTCACCGCTTCGGACTCCACGGTAAAACCCTCAAGGGTCTCGTCCACAGTCAAGATTTCCAAATAAATAAATTTGTCACAAGCCGCGATGAAAGCATTGGGTGTTTTTTGTTCTCCGATTCCAAAAACCATTTTTCCCGCTTCACGGAGTCTTGTGGCTAAGCGTGTGAAATCGCTGTCCGAAGATACAAGGCAAAAGCCATCCACCCTGTTTTCGTAGAGGATGTCCATGGCATCGATGATCATGGCCGAGTCAGTCGCATTTTTACCGTAGGTGTATCCAAATTGCTGTACAGGCGCAATTGCGTAATCCAGCAAGGTCATTTTCCAGGTCAGCATGTTCGGACGTGTCCAGTCACCGTAGATTCGTTTGATGGTTGGGGTGCCGTAAAGGGCGATTTCCTGCATCATACCTTTGACAAAACGCGCGGAAATGTTATCAGCGTCGATCAAGACCGCCAATTTTAAATCATTTTTTTCTTTACTGATGTCCAACATTTACTTCTCTCCATCTGTGCTTGGTAAAGCCGGTAGATCTTGCAGTTCCGCGATGTAGCGGCTTTCCAAATAATCTACTTGTAAGCGGCCATTTCCAATCTCCTGAATGATGTCCATCAGACAGGCACTCTGTTCCGGCTTGCACGCCAGCTTACAACGCACCTCCGCTTCGAACTCTTCGTCATACAGCAGCATTTCCGTTTCATGCAGCTTGTTTTTTGTGAGTTCATAAACGTGGTAGGGCAAAACACAGCTATAAACCTGCAATTCTCGCATCAACACGGGTCGGGCCTTGTCGATGGCTGCTTCCGCGCAGGCGGCATAGGCTCTGCTAAGTCCACCGGTCCCCAGCAGCACACCTCCAAAGTAGCGCACCACCACCACCGCAAGCTGTGTTAAAGCTTGAGCGTCGAGCTTTTTAAGCACCGGCAGCCCACCGGTACCGGCCGGCTCACCATCGTCCGAATAACGTTGCATTGCTTGTTGTTCCGAAAAACCTCCCACGCGCCACGCATAAACTTGATGCCTGGCTTGAGGGTGCAGAGATTTAATATGGCTAAGAAATTCTTTTACTTCAGTCTCATTTTGTGCTGGGCTAGCATAGCCGATAAAACGCGATTTTTTTATCTCCAGTTCAAATTCTGACTGCTGTCTTACTGTGGTATAATTTCCCAATCATATTGCCTCCAAGGCTTTTCTGGATATAATTTTAGCACAAGAAAGCATACATCTGTCATCGCGGATGTCGCATATCAACGAAAGAGTTTTTTATGGATACAGCTAAAGATTTTTATGGATCTAAACTTCGCTTGTTTTTTTCATATTACAAACCCTACCGAAAAATGTTTTACCTGGATTTGTTTTGCGCACTCGGCATTGCCCTCATTGCCCTATCATTCCCGCTGCTCTCACGTTACGCTTTGAGTGAACTTTTGCCCATAAAAGCATACAGCTCTTTTGCCTTGCTGATGGGCGGACTTTTTCTGCTCTATTGTCTGAGTTCTGTTCTCAACTACATCGTCACTTACTGGGGACATTTATTGGGCGTGCGCATGGAATCCGATCTGCGCCGTGATCTCTTCACGCACCTGCAGACCTTGCCTTTTAGTTTTTTCGATAATACCCGCACCGGTCACCTGATGAGCCGCATCATTTCGGATCTTTTTGAAATCACTGAACTCGCTCACCACGGTCCCGAGGATCTTTTTATCGCCGGCATAACTTTAACGGGTTCTTTCGTGGCGATGCTGTACATTCGTTGGGAACTGGCTCTGCTCTTACTCTTGATGATTCCCTTGATTGTCTGGTTGAGTATCAATTCGCGAAGAGATATGGCCAACAGTTCGAAAAAAGTCAAAGTCAACACAGCCGCTATCAATGCGGATCTGGAGAACGCGATTTCAGGGGTACGCGTGGCCAAAGCGTTTAGTAATGAAAACTACGAAATCGAAAAATTCGAACGCGGCAATCGGTCTTACCGGGAAGCCAAAAAAGATTACTATCAATCCATGGCTCGTTTTACGGCGGGAATGGATCTGATGACCGCGCTGCTCAACCTTACGGTAATCGGCGTGGGTGCTTATTTCATTGTGAATGAGCAGATGAACTTTACTGACATGCTCACCTTCACCTTGTACGTCAATGTTTTTCTGACACCCATCAGAAAACTGGTCGCTTTTTTTGAGCAATACACAAATGGCATGGCGGGTTTTGAGCGATTCATTGAGTTGATGCAAGTTAAATCGGACATCACAGACAAAGTCGGCGCGATTGAACTAAAAAGCACACGTGGTCAAATAAAATTTGAAGATGTCAGTTTTTCGTACAACGAGGATAAAGCCGTATTGGACCATATCAATCTGGACATACCGTCCGGAAAAAAAATTGCCGTAGTCGGACCCTCCGGCGGGGGGAAAACGACGCTTTGCCAGCTCATTCCACGCTTTTATGAGGTCAGCAGCGGCCGCATCCTCATTGATGACCACGACATTCGAGATTTGACCGTCAAGTCTCTCAGGACTCAAATCGGCATCGTGCAGCAAGATGTGTTTCTTTTTGCCTCGAGCATCAAAGAAAACATTCGCTACGGTCAAGTCGATGCCTCAGACGACGAAATCGTCGCCGCGGCTAAAAAAGCGGCTCTGCACGATTTCATCATGAGTTTGCCGGATAAATATGACACGATGGTGGGTGAACGCGGGACCAAGCTTTCAGGCGGACAAAAACAACGGGTATCGATTGCCCGATTATTTCTGAAAAATCCGCCGATCCTGATTCTTGATGAAGCCACTTCCGCCCTGGACACGGCAACTGAAAACATGATCCAGTCGTCACTTGAGGAGCTCTCACGCGGGCGCACTTCCCTACTGATCGCACATCGCCTTTCGACCATCAAAAATGCGGATGAAATCATTTATGTCGATGAAACGGGAATCAGGGAACAAGGCAATCACTACGCGCTATTAGAGAAGGATGGTTTTTACGCGAAGCTGTACAAGGCTCAATTCCTGGAATTGGAAAGCCCAATCAGCTAATGGCACAATCTTCAGGGCCTTGAACGTCTACAGATGCTCTGAGGCCGTCATTTTAGCGCAGCAAGGCCTTCGCAAAGACATCTTCTGCACTGTCCACGGCAATGATCTCCATCGATTTTCGCACCGAATTAGGTAATTCGTCGATGTCTGCGACATTGTCCGAAGGTATCAAGGCCACTTTGATTCCGGCACGATGAGCGGCAATCAGTTTTTCTTTTAAACCACCAATTGGCAGTACGCGTCCTCGAATGGTAATTTCACCGGTCATCGCCAGATCATGGCGCACAGGGACATGTGCGAGCGCGGAGTACAGAGCGGTAGCCAGTGTGATGCCTGCCGAAGGACCATCTTTAGGAGTAGCACCCTCCGGTACGTGCACATGGATGTCAACTTTATTCAAGAAGTCATTCGCTAAACCGATTTCTTCGCTTTTTGTGCGGATAAACGCCAAAGCCACTTTGGCCGACTCTTGCATCACTTGTCCTAAATGACCGGTCAACTCCAATTTACCCGTACCCGGCACAACCGCGACCTCGATCGTCAAGGTTTCCCCGCCAACCGCGGTCCATGCCAGGCCGGTAGCCTGACCAATCCGATCGACGGTATCGGTCTTATCATAACGGAAACGCGGTTTTCCTAAATAACGGACCACCTCTTTTCGTCTGATACGAATCGGTAATTCCGGTGTTTCTCCCTTGGCTTCTTGTTCACTGATTTCCAAAGCGATGCGCCGGCACACTTTGGCCAACATCTGTTCCAGCTGCCTAACACCTGCCTCGCGTGTATATTCACGTATGAGTGTCATCAGACCCTCTTTAAGCAGAGTGACCTCTTTCTTCGAAACTACGTTTGTAGTCATCTGTTTCGGCCATAAGTGCAGCTTGGCAATATTGTATTTTTCTTCTTCCGTATAGCCGTTCAGTTCGATGACTTCCATACGGTCCAGCAAAGCCAATGGAATCGTTTCCTGAGAATTAGCCGTCGTCAGGAAAAGTACATTGGAGAGATTGTAGTCAAGTTCAAGATAGTGATCGTGGAAGGCTTTGTTTTGTTCCGGATCCAGTACTTCCAATAAGGCTGATGAAGGATCACCGTGGTAATCATTACCCAATTTATCCACCTCATCGAGCAAGATCAGTGGATTGTCGACTTTGGCCGTCTTGATGGCATTAATGACTCTACCCGGCAAAGCACCGACATAAGTCCGTCTGTGTCCGCGAATATCGGCTTCGTCCCGGACTCCCCCCAGAGACATGCGGACATAGGGCCTGCCCAGGGCTTTGGCGATGGACATAGCCACCGAAGTTTTTCCAACACCGGGAGGGCCGACCAGGCACAGGATAGGTGCTTTTGTATCGACCACCTGGTGAGCCATCTGTCTGGCTCTGATGGCGAGGTATTCCAGCAAACGCTCTTTCACTTTTTCCAGACCGTAATGGTCCGCATCCAATTGAGCTCTGGCTTGAGCGATGTTGATGTTTTCTGTGGCTTTTTTACCCCATGGCAGCTCAAAAACCAAGTCAAGGTAATTGCGTGCCACGGCGGTGTCCGGATAAGCCGGCGGCATTTTAGAAAATTTCTGAATCTCCTTGTGCAGTCGCTCCTTGGTGTCTTCAGGCGCGGTGATTGACTCGAGTTTCTTCATGTACGTCATCACTTCGGTCTGGGCATCCTCACCCTCACCGAGTTCCTCATGGATGACTTTCAATTGCTCCCGCAGGTAATATTCCTTTTGGCCTTCATCAATGGCCTCACGAACCTTGTCCTCCAGCTCAGCCGTAAAGCCCGCCAATTGACGTTCCTTTTCCATATTGACCAGCATGTCATACAGGCGCTTTAAAGGGTCTTTCTCCACGAGGATACGTAACATCTCCTCGAAACTGAGCTCGATGTTTGTAGCGACAATATCGACGACATCCGAGGGATTGCTGATCTGCAAAAGCGAAACGACCATATCGGACCCGGGCCGATTTGTGATTTGAATAAGGTTTTGAAAGCGTTTTACAATCGCTCTTCGACAGGCTTCAGCCTCCAATTGTTGGCTTTCGCTTTGTTCTGTGTCAATAATCGGTTTACACTTGACCCGAAAATATGGTTTTTCTTTTTCATATTCCAGGATTTCACAACGAATCAGTGCTTCCGCTCGAACCCTGAGGTTTTCGATCTGAGCCGAATCCACCACATCAACGATTGAGCAAAGGCAAGCCACCTGAGTCAAGTCGGCCGCTTTGGGTTTTTCGATATCCGGATCAAATTGCGGAGCCAGCAGAATGAGACGCCTTTCTTTGAGCGCGGCTTGTACGGCAGCTGTGGACATTGAACGATTGACTTCAAAGCCAACAGATATTTTGGGCAAAACGACAAGCCCTCGCATGGGGATGAGCGGTAAGCTGATCTCCCCTTCTTCAGATATCTGTTTTAATATTTCGGACGAGTTGAAATCAAGCATTTTAATTCCCCTTAAGTTAGATTAGACAATTATAACAAATAATCATTTTAATTTTCGATGTACTGAGCAGAAGCGAAATGAGCTATGCATACATGCAAAAGCAGAATTTCGTCAGATAGCTGCGAGCTGCATAATTTTTGTTTTTATCACCGCTTGAGCTATGTTGGATAAAAGTTTGAGCCTGATAAAAACGACGAACCCTGCGGCTCATCGTACATTGGAGGCACCGCGGCCTGCGGATCTAACCGCGCTGGTGCAGCTCCGCCGGATCCGTACTTTTCAGCCGGTTCCGAGTCAAAAAAAACGAGCCTTCCAGCTCGTCTTTTGTTGGAGGCACCACCCAGACTCGAACTGGGGGTAAAGGTTTTGCAGACCTCTGCCTTACCACTTGGCTATGGTGCCAAAAAAGTGCCGAAGCACTTTTTCGTTGGAGCGGAATACGAGATTCGAACTCGCGACTTTCACCTTGGCAAGGTGACACTCTACCACTGAGTTAATTCCGCAAAATATGGTGGGTACTATAGGACTCGAACCTACGACCTCATGCGTGTGAAGCATGCGCTCTAACCAGCTGAGCTAAGCACCCAATAAGGTAGTAAGTTGGTGACCCGTAGGAGAATCGAACTCCTGTTTTCGCCGTGAAAGGGCGATGTCTTAACCGCTTGACCAACGGGCCATAATGGTAGCGGTAGTCGGATTCGAACCAACGACACTTCGGGTATGAACCGAATGCTC
>CAYNZF010000036.1:0-20151 GCA_964401615.1 uncultured Oscillospiraceae bacterium | reverse complement strand
TCTGAACCAAGTCATTCATGGGCTGTCCATCGATTACTATGTCACGATATAACGACGACACAATACCCTGGCTCACTGTCCCTTGTAATTCGCCTAAGGGGTTGCCGATCGCGATGATCGTTTCACCCACACGCAGATCTGCGGAGTTGCCGAACTTCAAATAGGGCAGCGCCTTGTCCGCATCGATTTTTATCACCGCCACATCTGTGATTTCATTGGTCCCGACCAAATCTGCGGGATACTCATTGCCATCTGCCAAGGTCACGCTGATATTGGTACTGTTTCTGACAACATGGTTGTTGGTGACAATGTAGCCATCATCCGATATCAACACGCCCGAACCTGAGCCCGGCACTTTTACGGTTTGGCCGAACATGCTGGCGGTCATATCTACATAAATCGCGACCGTAGCCGGAGCGGCCATGTCAACGATGTCGGGGGTTGACATGGTGCCGCTGGTGTTGCCAACTGCCGTGCCTTGCTGAGGCGCCTGCGCCGTGGGCTGAATTTTTTCGATTGAGGCAGCCGTTGTGGGACTCTTGATTGATGGATTTCGATCGAGATAACGAGACACCCACAAGCCGCCTATCGCTCCACCGGCCAGTGTGCAGACCAGGAGCAAAGCGAGCAGCTTGAGTCCAAAGCGTTTTCCGGGCGCCTCGGGTTCGGGGATTGGCGGAGCCCCGTATTGCATGCCCTGCTTATATTGGTAGGGTGGTGTCGGGTTAGTCGTTTGGCTCTGGTCAGGGGACTGGTTATGATAAACGGGCCGGTTCTGGTAATAAGCCTGCTCCTGGTAAGTGGGCTGACCCTGGTAAGTGGGCTGACCCTGGTAGGTGGGCTGACCCTGGTAGGTGGGCGGAGCCTGCTCAGCGGGGCGTCCCTGCTCAGGCTCATTAATAAACGGATTGTAGGCGTTGTTTTTTTCTTCAAATGACATCGTATTCACCTCTATTATGTATGTTTTTCAACATCGTACTTTCTGGCCGAAATTCTAATCTATTCTTTTGACAGGAGAAGGGAGAATCACTCAAAAAATGTGAAATATTGTGAATAATCCGTCAGAAATCAATACCATTCAGTTCATCTGAGCGCTGATTTTTTTCACAGCAGTTTCGCGGCGCAGCTGAGGAATCAATTTGAACAAGCTGGAGGCGGCCACCGTCGCCAGAAAAACGCTGAGCACATCTGAGGGAATGAAGATCCAGGCACCAACACGCAGAAAATACAGCAGCCCTTGTTGCGAGCCCAGATAGAGGCGGCTGATCAGCATCAAATAGGTCACGCCGAAGGCATAAATGGCAAGCAAACCCGCCAGACCACTCAAGAGCGCGGACCACCACACGCCCAGGGCCGTATTTCCTTTCTTGAAAGCGCTGCGGCAAAAGTCAAAGAGTGTAGCGGTCACAAAGGCCGCTGCAATAAAACCGATAATGTAACCGAAAGAGGGTTTGAGCACGTAGTCCGGTCCTCCGCCTGCGGCGAATACCGGCAGACCGAGCAGACCAATCAGGAGGTAGACGCTTTGTACCAGAACCGCCCTTTTCGCGCCCAGCAGCATGGCGACAAGCATGACCGAAAAGGTCAGCATGGCAATCGGGACCGGTTGAATAGGAATACTGATTTTCGCGCCCACAATGAGCAAGGCCAGCGCCATGCCCATGTATGCCAGATCCAGTGTTTTTTGCTTTTGGCTTTTAATGCCGCGATTCATCGAATCCTCCCACCGTGTTTGAGATAAAATTCATTGTTTGCTTCATATTATAGCAAAAGCACGACTTCACCACTGCGTACGGGCATCACAAGACCCTCCTCGTTACGGACCAAAAGGGCGCCTTCTTCGTCCAGGCCTACCGCGACGCCTTCGAAAACCGCGCCTGTCACACCCCGGGCGCGCACGGTTTTGCCAAGATTGTAACAGCTCGCGGCATAGCGCGGTATAAAGGCAGGATCATGCTCCAGACAAGCCGGCCACAGTTCCGCGAATTCACGTAAAACATCGCAAATGATCGCAGTGCGTGACCAGCTGGTCTGCGCTTGCAGTTGACGCAGCGAGCAAGCCGTTTGTGAAAGTTCCGCAGGAAAATTCAAGCGGTTCACATTAAGGCCCAAACCGATGACAAAACGGATTACCTGCTCCCCTGACAGACGTGCTTCACAGAGGATGCCGGCCAATTTCAAATTTTCGCAGATCAAGTCATTGGGCCATTTCAGAAACAAAGCCCGGGCTAGACGAGGCTGCAAGGCACGCTGCAGGGCCAGACCCATCGCCAAAGGCAGCAGACCGGCCGCTCGAATCGGAAAATGGCCACTCAGGACCAGGCTCATATAGATATCACCACCGGCCGGTGAAGACCAATCGCGTCCCAAGCGTCCGCGACCTCGAGTCTGCTGTTCCGCGATGATCAAAGTGGCAGCCGGCCTGTCTGCTGCGGCCTGTTCCGGTTTTGCCTTTTCACTGAGTGGTAAAAGCATGCCCCAATCGTTGGTTGATGCGACTACATCAGCGTACAAGACCTTCGTTTCAGCAAAAAACTGCGCGAGGCAGTTTTCGAGTTGAGCAAGGTCATAGGCTTCTGTCTGAGCATAAAACGTAGACATCTAAGTCTCGTCCTCTTCAATACCATATAGATTTTTCTCTTCATCCAGGGGGTCATTGAGCGCGCGGAGCTTGGGTGAATGGCAGATATAAGTCGCCCGCGGGTAGGAAAAAAGCTCAAAACCCGCTTTCCCGTGATATGAGCCAAAACCGCTGGCCCCGACACCACCGGCAGGTATGTTTGACTCAGCGTAGGCGCGTCTCGTCCCATTGATTTGGCAAGAGCCACAAATCAAATGTTTTTGGACCAAACTCTGATCTTGTTTTCGGTAACTGAACAGATAGGCCGTCAGAGGATGTGGCAAAGCATTGAGCTGCTGTACGAGGGTAACCAATGAATCAAAAACCAGCACGGGGAAAATCGGTCCGAAAACCTCCTGGCGCATGATCGGATCCTGCCAGTTGATATGGTCAAGAATTGTGGGTTCGATTTTTAAAAGCTGGTCATTAGTCCGACCGCCCCATACGATCCGGCCATCGGCGAGCAGATTCTTCAAACGCCTGAAATGAGCGTCACTCACGATGGGTGGATAGTTTGGATCTTGAATCGGATCGACACCGTAACGCTGGCGCAGTTTCAAGGACAAAATGTTGAGAAAGCTGTCTTTGGCCTGTTTTTGGACTAGTAGGTAATCCGGTGCCTGGCAGTTTTGACCGATATTCATCATCTTCCCTTTGATGATCTGGTCTGCAGCGGCATCGAAATTACAGCTCGCCGTGATGATACACGGGTTTTTTCCACCCAGCTGCAAACTCAAAGGTGTCAGCTTCTGAGCGGCTGACAGCATAAGCTCACGTCCTGCGAAATTGTTACCGGTAAAAAAGATAAAATCAAAGGCCTCAGCAGCCAGATCCGCCCCGCTTTCGGGACCCCCTTCAATCACCTGAACGTATTGCATGGGATAAATTTCGCTGCAGATATCCGCCAAAAGTCTGGACACGTGCGGTGCAAGCTCTGCCGGCTTAAGAACCACGCAATTACCTGCTGCGATGGCATCGATCATGGGCAAAAGCGCCATCTGAAACGGAAAACTCCAAGGTGAAATGATCAAGACCGAGCCCCGTGGTTCACGGCGCACATCGATGCGGGAAGGAAAGTAGCGCAGGCCTGACAAGCGTTGAAACGCGTGGGTCCAACGGGCCAGCCTGCGTTTACAAAGTTTGATTTCACGCATCACCGGTAAATATTCTGAAAACATCACCTCTTCGGGAAATTTTCCAAGATCCGCCTGCAAGGCCGAAAGAACAGACTCCTTGCGCATGATAAGCTGCTGTTCCAAAAGGTCAAGGGCTTGTTTTCTGAATGCGATGGCTTTGGTCTGGCCACCGGCGAAAAAGGCTTGCTGTGCTCTTAAAACGGCTTTGTTATCTGCTGCTGCCAATTTTTTATTTCGCTCCTCTGTCTTCTAGACCTCTAGTTCTATAGATAATTTTCAAAATTTAACGGCGTCGGAAGAATGCAGTAATGCCAAACGCTTAACTGATGATTCCTGTTTCCGTGTCAATCGTGATCACCGCACCGTTTTTAAGGATGCGAGTGGCGTTTTCACAGGCATAGACCACCGGTATGTCGAGCGTTTCACCGACCGTGACCGCGTGGTTCTTGTCATCGGGGTCTTCAACGATGATCGCTGCGGCTTTACGCATCAAGGGAATCATGCTCCGGTCTGTACTGTCAGCAACCAAAATATAGTTTCCGGAGAAAGCACGGTCCTTGTTTGTTTCGGTGGTGACCAGCAAAACTTCGCCGGAAATCTGTCCCCGACCTACCGCGATGCCCTTCGCAAGGACACTGCCGATATTCAGCACTTTAAGCGTGTTGGTTGTACCGCTCATGCCCACAGGCGTGCCGCCGGTCACAACCACCAGATCCCCGTTCTCAACTACGCCGGATTCGACCGCTACGGCTTTACCTAATTCAAAAAGCTCATCCGTATTTTTGATCTCATCCACGTGAAAGGGTATGACACCCCAGGACAAACCCAACTGGTAATAGGCTTTTTCTTTCACGGTGGTCGCGATAATGGGACAGCCGGGTCTGAAGCGGGAGAGCAAGCGCGCGGTGCGGCCTGCATGGGTGACCGCGATGATGGCTTTGGCTTTCAGGTCTTTGGCTGTCGTGCAGCAGGCGTGGCTGACTGCGTTGGCAACCGTAGGAGTCATGTTGATTTTCCCGTTTTCGAAACGTTCCCAATAATGAGTATTCTGTTCCGTATAACTGGCGATTTCATCCATCATGCGCAAAGCTTCTAACGGATATTTACCCGCAGCTGTTTCACCCGACAGCATAATGGCTGATGTACCGTCCAGAATCGCGTTGGCGACATCAGAGGCTTCCGCCCTGGTGGGTCTGGGATTACGAATCATCGAATCAAGCATTTGTGTCGCAGTGATGCAGGGTTTTCCGGCTAAATATGAACTTTTGATCAGATGTTTTTGAATCGTCGGTACTTCGTGCGCGGGAATTTCAACACCGAGATCGCCCCGGGCCACCATGATGCCGTCGGAAACCGCCAAAATCGAATCGAAGTTACTCACACCCTCCCTGTTTTCGATTTTTGAGATGACATGGACATCACCACCACCCAGTTTTTCCAGCAGGCTCTTGATCTCCATGACATCACTGGCCTTTCGAACAAAGGAGGCTGCGATAAAGTCGAAGCCCTGTTCAACGGCAAAAGCAATATCGAGTTCATCTTGTTTCGTCAAGGCAGGCAGATGTATGACCGTTTCCGGTAAATTGATGCTTTTTCGCGAAGAAACGGTTCCCCCGTTCAGCACGCGGCAAATCAAATCTTTACCGTCGATTTCCGTCACACTCAAAGCGACCAGTCCGTCATCGATCAGGATTTGTGAACCGATTTTAAGATCTTCATGGAGATTTTTATAAGATACGGAGAATTGACTTTCATTCCCCAAAATATCTTCGTTTGTAATACGAATCGATGATCCTTCAATCAGCTCAGCAGGGTGTTCAAAATCACCGGTTCTCACTTCCGGCCCCTTCGTATCGAGCAAAAGCGCGATTGGTTGTTTGAGTTCCACACGCAATTTTTTAATCAAGTCAACTTTCACCTGGTGCTCCGCGTGAGTCCCGTGCGAGAAGTTCAAGCGCGCCACGTTCATGCCGATATTGATCATTTCGCGCAGCAGGGCTTCTGATTCAGTTGCAGGGCCAATCGTGCAGACGATTTTTGTTTTTCTCAACAAATTCATTGATGGATCTCCTCTATAAAGCCAGAACTTGGCAAAATCGTTCTTTCTATTGCATCATCGTGCCGGGCTTATTATTTTGATGTTTGGATTGATTACTGTTCACCGCTCTCATGAAACGAATGAAGGCTTGATCGATGGTGAACTGAATTAGCTGGATGAGTTTTGTGTAGAGAATCGGTATGATGGCCAGGACAAAAAAGAGCACAACGATACCGAGAATCACCACAACGGCGACCATCACTGCGTTGAAAAACAAAGCCCCCATGGATTGCGAACCGGTCGTGCTTTCGAACAACTGCCCCACATTGTCGTTGAAGTAAGTCAAAACCGAGGTGATCAGCTTATCTTTGTCAAAGCGCACCAGGGGAAGAATCAGCGAATAAAGGAAAAAGTAGCTGCTTAGGAATTTGACCGTCTGAACGAGCAGAAAAAACCAACGCGCCACCAGAGGCACATTGTAATAGTAATAGCAGATAAAGGGTGAAGCGACTAAAAGCAGGGCCGCCAGGGGGAACCACAAGACAAAAGACGACATGATGGTTTTTTCATCTGTGAAATTGACCAGAAAAATCAAATAAAATGCGTAAACCCAAAATACACCGCAAAGGAAAAGTGCCACGCCCCGATGCTTGCGATTTTCAAAGTCGGTGTCACTCCATAATTTTCCGAGCAAAGCGCCTTCCAAATAGTCCATAACTACCTCCAGATACTTCACCTATTCTAGCAGACCTCAGCAGGGAGTTAAAGAAATAAATCGAAACATGACTTGGCCGGATTTTGCTTTGAGATAGCAGGGGTCCACGCTATAATATGGTCCATGAGACTTGACAGAATCCTGGCCAACGCAGGTTACGGCAGCCGTAAGGAAGTTCGCGCACTGATCAAAAGTGGGGCGGTCGTTTTGCACGGGAAAATACTGAATGATGAAGCCTGCAATATCGAAGAAGCAGAGCTGGATGAACTTCAGCTGAACTCACAGCCGCTCAAGCCGCGGTTTAGTTTTTATTTTGCCCTCCACAAGCCCGCCGGCTTCCTCAGCGCCATGGATGACAAAAAGCAAGCCACGGTGAAAGATTTCCTGCCTGAAAAACTGCTTTCCGTCGGACTCTTTCCGGTGGGCCGCCTGGACATTGATACCACGGGCTTGTTATTGTTCACGAACGACGGTACATTAGGGCATCGCCTGACTAAGCCGGAATGGCATGTTGAAAAGCACTATGAGTTTTCGTACAGCGGTGAAGAGCTGGGTGAGAAAGAGGTTGAACAGTTTAAAAACGGCTTGTTGATCGGTACCTGGACGTGTCGGCCTGCCCAATTGATTTTACGAGGCCTCCAAAAAGGCGAACTGATTTTGGAAGAAGGTAAATTTCACCAGGTCAAGCGCATGCTGCACGCCATCGGCCGCGAAGTCACCCGTTTAAAGCGACTCCGCCACGGTCCGGTGGATTTACAGGATATCGAAGAGCCGGGTCAAATACGTCAGCTCAGTGACGCAGAAATTGATTCCCTCTACGCTGCGACCGGCCTGGTACGACCGAAACGCTGACAGCGCGTCGATTATAAAGGTTTCATTGTCGGGAACAAGAGCACGTCCCTGATTGAAGCCTGGTCCGTCAGCATCATGCAGAGGCGGTCAATGCCCATTCCCATCCCGCCTGTAGGGGGCAAACCATATTCGAGCGCGACACAGAAGTCCTCGTCGATGGTGTTTGCTTCGTCATCCCCCGCATCGCGTTTGGCCATCTGCATGGCAAAACGTTCGCGTTGATCGACAGGGTTGTTCAATTCTGAATAGGCGTTGGCGAATTCTTTTCCGCAGATGAATAATTCAAAGCGCTCCGTGATGTCGTCCATGCCCGGTTTTTTCTTGGTCAAAGGCGACACTTCGATTGGGTAGTCATAAATGAAGGTCGGCTGAACCAATTTGTCCTCGCAATAATGTTCAAAGAAGGCGTTGAAAACGTCACCCTTGTGCCAGCCCGGCTGGATCTCGATGTGATGTTCTTTAGCCAGGGCAAAAGCCTCCAAGTCATTCTTCACTTCGTAAAAATCAATCTTTCCGTATTCCAGGACCGCGTCACGCATGCTGAGGCGGCGGAACGGCGGTTCTAAATTGAGCTCCACGCCTTGCCAGATGACCCGCCGGGTCTTGTTCACGGTGTCACTGCATGTCGCGATGATGTTTTCAGTCAATTCCATCATACCCTTGTAATCCGTGTAGGCCTGATAAAGCTCCAGCAGGGTGAATTCGGGATTGTGCCGTACTGACAGGCCCTCATTGCGAAATTGCCTGCCCAGTTCGTAGACACGCTCCATCCCTCCGACAATAAGACGCTTCAGGTAAAGTTCAGGCGCGATGCGCAGGAACAGGTCTATGTCCAGGGCGTTATGGTGGGTGATGAAGGGCCTGGCGGTCGCTCCGCCCGGGATGATGTTGAGAATGGGCGTCTCCACTTCCAGGAAGTCCAAATTATCCAGATAATTACGGATGGTGCGGATGATCAGGCTGCGTTTTGTGAAAGCGGCTTTGACTTCCGGGTTCATGACCAAATCGATGTAACGTTGGCGGTACCTGGTATCGGTGTCTTTCAAGCCGTGATATTTTTCCGGCAAAGGCCTCAGTGTTTTGGCCAATAAGGTATAGGCAGTCGTCCGCAGAGAGATCTCGCCGCGTTGAGTGCGCATCACCTCACCCGTCACACCGACCCAGTCACCGATGTCCAGGGTTTGCCAGGCCGCGTAATCCTCTTCGCCGAGATTGTCGATTTTAGTGAAAAGTTGAATATGCGCCGTTTTGTCAGCCAGGTCGCAGAAGCTGACTTTTCCCATCCCGCGCTTACTCATCAGACGCCCGGCCAGGTTGACTGACTGTCCTTCAAGGGCTGTGAAATTTTCGATGATGTCGATGGCGTGATGGCTTACATCGTATGTAAGTTCTTCAAAAGGATCCTTGCCCTCGGCCTGCAGAGCTTGCAGTTTTTGTAAGCGAATCTGCATTTGTTCATTCATATTCAGTTCAGGAGCCGGTCCGGCTTCATTCTGCCCGGACGACTTGGTTTGAGCCTCGTTCTTGTTGATTTCTGCCACTGTTACTACCTTCCTTTAGAAAAAATAACCGCCCCAAAGCGGGCGGTTAGTATCTGTTCTCACCGTTCCGCCGAGTTTAAGCCTTCGGTTTTCCGATTTTCGTCAACTTATATTTACTGGTACCGCCCGGCGAATTGACCGAAATAAGGGCACCCTTCTTCTTTCCAACCATAGCCTGACCCACAGGTGAAGCGGTCGAAATTTTATTTTCGAGAATATCTTCTTCTTGAGGACTGACCAGTAGATACACGACGCTGGTGCCGGTCGCCTCATCTTTTAAAGTCACGCTGGATCCAACTGAAACCGTGGTCGTAGAAATATCTTCATCGTCAATGACGCGGACATTTTTCATCAGGTCTTCGATTTCAGCGATGCGCGCTTCATTTTCGGCCTGAACCTGCTTCGCATCATCATATTCGGAATTTTCAGACAAGTCACCAAAGGACAAGGCTACTTTGATACGCTCCGCCACTTCCTGACGTTTAGTCACCTTGCGGAGATCCAATTCCTCTTTTAAACGGTTCACACCAGCGAGAGTCATTTCAAAAGTTTTGTCAGTCATTATTTGATACCATCCTAATCTTCGCTTTACCCTCTTCAGGCATAGCACTTTACAAGCCCATAATTTACCACAAGTCGCTGACTAGTTCAATCATGGATAAATCACCGAACCTCATGCATGGGTGTCAAACAGCCGGAGATTAAGGTCTGCGTTCACTTTCCTTGGTAATTACGTCGTGAGCTCCGCCTTCAACAATGCTGGTCGCCGAAACACAAACCAGGCGGGCCTTTTTCTGAAATTCAGCAATACTGATTGATCCACAGGAACACATGGTCGCTTTGACTTTGGCTAAGGTCGTATCGAGGTTGTGTTTCAAACTACCCGCATAGGGAACATAAGAGTCCACACCCTCCTCGAACGCTAAGCCGTCCTCCTTGTCGCTGTGGCCGTAGCGCTGCCAGTTGCGCGCACGGTTTGAGCCTTCACCCCAATATTCCTTCACATAGGAGCCGTTCACGAGAAGTTTACGGGTCGGTGATTCATCAAAGCGGGCAAAATAACGCCCGAGCATCAAAAAGTCAGCGCCCATCGCCAAGGCCAAGGCCATGTGATAATCGTAAACGATTCCTCCGTCCGAACAAATAGGTACATAAATGTCTGTTTCGGCAAAATATTTATCGCGGGCTTCCGCAACGGCCATGACCGCAGTCGCTTGTCCGACACCGATGCCCTTTTGTTCTCTGGTAATACAGATTGACCCGCCGCCGATGCCGACCTTGATAAAGTCCGCGCCTGCGTCCGCAAGGTAGCGGAAGCCTTCCTCATCAACGACGTTTCCTGCGCCGATGGGAAGATCGGGATAATGGCTTTTTACCCAGCTGATGGTTTCTTTTTGCCATTCTGAAAAGCCATCGGATGAATCGATGCAGACAATATCCACGCCTGCTTCAACCAGGGCCGGTACGCGCGTTTCGTAATCACGTGTATTGATACCGGCTGCCGCAATCAGGCTCTTGTTCTCATCGAGGAGCTCCATGGGGTTTTCTTTGTGTTGTTCGTAGTCTTTACGGAAGACTAGACCAACCAGATGTCCGTCTTCGGTAAGGATGGGAAGCTGATTGAGCTTGTTGTCCCAAATAATATCATTAGCTTCACTTAGGGTGATCCCCTCACGGCCAAAAATGATTTGATCCAGGGGACGCATAAAATCTTTGACCTTCGTATCCGGAGAAAGACGACTGACGCGATAGTCTCTGGAGGTGATGAGGCCTACCAGTTTACCGTTTGAAGTTCCGTCGTCCGTAACAGAAATGGTGGAATGGCCCGTGCGGTTTTTTATTTCCAATACTTCTTTTAAAGTGTCTTCCGCTGTAAGGTTCGTGTCCGAAACCACAATTCCTGCTTTGAATTTTTTTACGGCTTTGACCATATCGACCTGGGATGCGACGGGCTGCGAGCCGAAAATAAAAGACAATCCACCGCAGCGTGTCAAGGCAATGGCCAGACCTGAGTCGGATACCGCTTGCATGATGGCTGAGGTGACCGGAATGTTCATGTGATATTTGGGCGTTTCGCCGCGTTTGAAGCGCACAACCGGCGTTCTGAAATCGACATTTTCAGGCGTACATTCTTTTTCCGTCAAGTTGGGGACGAGTAAATACTCACTGAATGTTCTGGATTCTTGTTCGAATATTTTGGCCATGCCATGCCTCCCGGAATTTTCATTTCTTTAAGCTAGGGTCGCTTTATTCCGTTATTTTAGCATGTTTTTTGAATTTGAGGCGGCCGGAAAGTAATCATGTGACCATGAAGGCTTTGTTTTGGTAATATGTGAAGAGAAGGCGAGCAAAACTGAGGAGGCTTTATGCGATATTCTTTATTTTTAGTCAGCCAATACTCTGTACTCCTTGTCGTTCTCTTGATTTTTCTGCTTGGACAAATACTGGTGCTGGGCTTACTCACGCATTTTATGGTCAAGACAAGTTTGAGTCGTTTCCGCGATCAGCCTTCCCCGGACGTGCCGGAGGAGCAGTTGAGCCGGGATTCTGCCAATTACCTCAATGAAGACAATCCGGGATCTCTTTGGTTCCATCAACACGTCGATGATTTTGAACATTGGTACATCACCAGTCATGATGGCTTGAAACTGCACGCCTGGTATCTACCCTGCCCCGATGCCCGGAAAACCGCGCTGATTGTCCACGGTTATGGCGATCGTCTGGGTGCCATCTCACTGTACGCGAAGTATTTTCAAAGCCGCAGATGGAATGCTCTCATGATAGATCAAAGAGCACATGGCTACTCCGAGGGGAGATATTTCAGCTTGTCCGTCAATGAGAGCCACGATTTACTCCGTTGGACCGACGAACTGAAGGCACGCCAAAACGAGCTTGAAGACATCATCTGGGTCGGTTGGTCCATGGGTGCGGCAACGGTGCTCCAGGTTTCAGATTTACAAATCGACAAATTAAGGGGCATCATCGCCGACTCAGGTTTTACCTCCATTAAAGACATATCGATCACCGCGTACGAAAGTCGTTTGTTGAAAACATTTTTCAGACTTTTTTTACCCTTGATCAGTCTGGCAGTCAGGCCGAAAATCGGTGTGAGTCTCAATCAAGGCAGTGCCCTTGAACATGTAAAAAACAAACGCTATCCCTTATTGTTATTTCATGGCGATCAGGACGCTCGCGTACCGGTGGAAATGGGGAAGGCTCTCTACCTGGCGGCAAAAGAGCCCAAGAAATTAGTCATCGCGGAGGGTTCAGCTCATGTGCGTGGTATTTCCGAACAATATGAGCTTTACGAAAAATCAATGGACGAATTTATTAACAGCATCATGTAGTTCTGAGCGCGCTTGACATCAACCTGCGCTCCGGGCGTTTTCGCGCCTGTTTATCCCTTTGTCGGCAGTGATGAGATTTAATTCCGCGTTAGGTAAATAACTGACGCGCCTTTTACTCATCGCTGCGACTTCGAAATATTCAGGCGATTTCGGGAAGTTAAATGAATAAGCTCCGGTGGCGTGACGCCTCTCGTTCGCAGCCAATTTAAGTGCCGTCACAGGTCGATTTTTATACGGCTTGTTCTGCCCGGAACCCGCAGATCTCCTATGATTTTTCATCCCTAAACCGAATCCGCAGGCCCAAAGCAACAACAGCGGAATCAAGCAAACATAAAACGCAAATAAAAAATTAAGCATGGTCCGGTCCCTCATTTCTGCTCTTTCAGCAATCCTGAATGTATGTTCCTTTTTGTTTAATTCTAGCAAGTACAATTTACTTGTCAAGAACATTCGTTCGCTATATTTAAAACGTAATCATTTTGTCAAATTACTCTTTTTCTCATATACTGTAGAGCGTATATAAATGCACAAAATCTATAGCAGAAGATAAAATATAAAAGTGAAACAAGAGGTAATTTATGGAAAACACATTTGATGTGATCATCATCGGAGCAGGCCCTGCCGGTATGACTGCGGCGGTTTACGCCAGCCGTGCCGAGTTGAAAGTCCTCATTCTTGAAAAAGGTGTACCCGGGGGAAAAATGGTCCTCACACCTGAAATTGAAAACTGGCCGGGATACTCATCCGTCTCCGGACCTGAACTGTCTGAGCAGATGCATGCTCACAGCACGGCCTTCGGGGCTACTCACACCATGGCGGAAGTAACAGAAATCAAGGATTCGGGCGCGTGGAAAGAAGTCGTCTGCGACGATGTGGCCTATCGTGCCAAAGCCGTTATCATCGCTTCCGGCACTATTGAAAGACATCTTGGTATTCCCGGAGAAGCAGAATATTACGGGCTCGGCCTGTCATACTGCGCAGTTTGTGATGGCGCATTTTATCGCAACAGATCTGTTGTCGTGATCGGTGCCGGCAATTCAGCATTTGAAGATGCCATTTATTTGACGCGTTTTGCCAAAGAGGTGAAGGTGGTCAGCCGCAGAGACGTCTCCAGAGCGGAAAAAACAACCCAGAGAGATCTGCTCAACAACCCCAAAATCGAATGGATCACGAACTATAAACCCATCGAAATCGTTGGAGTAGACGGGGTCGTCGATTCTGTGAAATTTGTACACAGTAAAGATGAAAGCCAGACTTTAGAACTGAAATGCGATGGTGTCTTTCCGATGGTTGGTCTTGACGCCAACACCGCTTTTGTAAAATTTCCCGGCATGCTGGATGAAGAAGGATTTATCAAAGCCAATACCGACATGAGTACGAATGTCCCGGGTATTTTTTCTGCCGGAGATGTCAATGCGAAGGCTCTACGTCAAATCGTTACCGCCACAGCTGACGCTGCCATCGCGGCGATGAGTGCCTCGGCCTATATTGAGCACTGGCATGAATAAAATTTCTTGAAATAATCGCAGTTCAAATGACGTCGACATTATTTCATTTTTTTGGTCAAACATGATTCTGCCTTCACGAAATAAAAAAAATGTGCTGCCTTTTGAGCTGCACATTTTTTAAATTGACGAATTATTCCAAACCGCTCACTCCGCTTCACAACGCGAAGATCTTCCCACCGCCTAAAACCTCATCACCCTCGTAAAGAACAACCGCCTGCCCCTTCGTGATGGCGCGCTGGGGCTCATCAAAAGTCACTTTGAAACGACCATTATCCAATGGTTCCACAAGCGCGGCTTGCTCTTTGTGACGGTAACGAATTTTTGCCTTCACCCGAAGCGGAGCGGTGAGTTTTTCAAAAGCAATCCAATTGGCCTCGCAGGCTGTGAGCGTTTGGCCAAAGAGATCCGCGTCTTCTCCCAGAATGACCTGATTTTTCGCGACGTCGATTGCCAGAACAAACTTGGGTGTGGCCGCCGCGATGCCCAGGCCTTTACGCTGGCCTATGGTGTAGTGGATGATACCGCGATGCCGCCCCAGAACTTGGCCGTTCTGATCAACAAAATCGCCGGGTTCAGAATGGATGCCCGCGTAAGTCTCGATGAAACTGGCATAGTCACCGTCCATGACAAAGCAGATGTCCTGGCTGTCATGTTTATGCGCGTTCGCGAATTGGAGTTCTTCAGCGAGCCGACGGACCTCCGTCTTCTCCATGCTGCCCAGGGGCAAAAGCAAATGCGCCAGCTGTGTCTGATTGAGTGCATAGAGTACGTAACTTTGATCTTTAGTCGCGTCGATCGCCTTGCTGAGCTTATAGCGACCGCTGGTCTCATCATAATGTATTTGTGCGTAATGGCCGCTGACCACATAATCCACGCCCCGCGTGAGGGCCTCTTCGATCAGGCGATCAAATTTGATGTAGCGATTGCAGTCAATGCAAGGATTGGGTGTTTCGCCCTTGCGATAGGCGTCTACAAAGCGGTCCATGACCTCGGCACGAAACTCATCGCCGTAGTTCAAGATTTCGAAAGGCATGTCGAGCACTTTTGCCACACTTCTGGCAAAAGCGACATCGCGCAGGGAACAACAGCTTTTTTCCCAGCTTTCTCCGATGTCCTCATTTTCGTAAAGTTTAAGGGTGATTCCGATGCAATCGCAGTCCTGTTCTTTGGTGAGCCAGGCGGCGACAGAGCTGTCCACTCCACCGCTCATGGCAATAATGGCTTTTTTCATTGTTGATCGCTGATAAGCTCGCCGTCACCGTTCATTTCCAGCAAAGCGTTTAAGGCATAAATCTTGACTTTCACATCGGACTGGCTGTCTTCCGCTGACAGACTGTAAACTTCGGAACGAAGCGACTTAAAGTTATTGTAAATCTCTTTGGCCTCGGCTTCGGAAACGTCCTCCGGCAAAACCAAAGTCAACATGGAGTTGTTTCGACCTTCGAAGGAGTAATTGGCATCCTGGAGGGTTTGTCCGGAAATAAACGTGGCCATTTGGCTCTTCAAGGCGTCGCGCTTCTTGTTCCGGTTGAGCGTAGAAGGTACAAAGATGCCCGCGATCAAGGCCAGAATGCCGAGACTGACGCCTGCGATCATGATTTTTTTCTTCGTCGGTACCGTGGGTTCATAAATATCTTTTTTAGCCAGGGCAACCTTTTCGGCAGGGGTGAGCTTTTTTTCTTTACTTTGTTTAATGGCGGGTTGAGATTTTTTTACGAGCACCGGGCTGCCGCCGTTTATCGCGGCAAAAGCGAGGGCCTGCTCTTCTGCTGTCGGTTCAGTCATGCTCTCGTTGGGAAATTCATATGCGGAGGGGTTTGCTTCGATCGCCAGCGCTTCTTTCGGATCGGTGTGTGCCCAGCAGAACATGCACACGGCATCCTCTTTAGCTGTGTCTACGGAAATGATGGAACCGCAGTTTTTACAGCGGCCTTGTTGTAATGCCATATCTTCATCCTTCTCTATGGGGAGCGCAGCGCGCTATACTTAGACTTTTCAAACAAAGGACATTATAATGTGAGCCAACAACAAAAGCAATGAATCACACGTTTTGGAAAGTAAAGGGGATTTTATGTTAAATTCGAATTTCTCTGCTTTTGCGGCAGCCAATTTACCGACAAATCAGGCTTTGTCCGCACTTTATGGTAGTGAAACAGCAAATTTACAATTCCAGCTTGAGCGTTACCGGGGGCTTCTCGCGGGTTTTCAAGAGTACTTTCCGGGGCCGCGTGACCTGTCATGCTTCAGCAGTCCGGGGCGCACTGAGATCATCGGTAATCACACCGATCACCAGAACGGAAAAGTCTTGTGCGCAGCAGTCAAAATGGACATCATCGCTGCAGCCGCTAAAAACAACGACATGCTGATTCGTTTGAAATCCAAAGGTTACGAAAAAATCGATGTCATCGATTTGCGTGAACTTGACCCGCAGCCGGAAGACTTCGAGCACTCCGCTGCTTTATTGCGAGGCATCGCAGCGCGTTTCAAGCAGCTCGGCTTGGAGATCGGCGGTTTTGACGCTTACACTGAAAGTTCGGTCAGGCAAGGCTCGGGATTGTCTTCTTCGGCCGCCTTTGAAATTCTTGTCGCGACCATTATGGACCACCTGTACAACAACAATAAGCTCAATGGTCTGGAACGCGCGCAGATCTCTCAATATTCCGAAAACGTCTATTTTGGTAAACCCTCCGGCTTGATGGATCAATGCGCCTGCAGTATTGGTGGTTTTATATTTATCGATTTTTTCGACAAACAAAATCCGCGGGTCGAGCAGCTCAATGTTGACTTTGAAAGCGCGGCTTATGACCTTGTCATCACACATCCCGGTGGAAACCACGCCGATCTGACCGACGCCTACGCCGCAATCCCCACTGAAATGAAGGCAGTCGCCGAGGCTTTGGGGAAAACCGTCTTGAGCGAGATTTCTGCCGAAGATTTTTACCGCGCTCTGCCCCGCTTGCATGAAAGCCTCAGTGATCGGGCCTTGCTGCGCGCTGTCCATTTTTACAATGAGCAAGCCCGGGTGGACCGTGCCTTCACTTATTTGAAAGAAGAAAATTTCCCGGCCTTCTTTGATGAATTGAAAGCCTCCGGTCAAAGTTCCTGGATGTACCTGCAAAATGTCACCGCCTTTTCAGCGGACACCGAGCAGTCCCTGGCTCTGGCCCTGGCCATATCCGAAAGATATTTGGCCGGACAGGGCGCCACCCGGGTGCATGGGGGCGGTTTTGCCGGGACGATTCAGGCCTTCGTGCCCTCAGCGCTGACTGAGGGATATCTGCGTGCGATGAACGAGGTGTTTGGTACAGATGCCGCGACGAAGGTCGGTCTGCGCCCTTACGGAGGAATCGCTTTGGATCTATTGGGATGAATAAGCATACAACGCCGGATCCGGCTGAAGTGAAAAACGCGGCCACGGCTGAATCCTTCATGCGAAGCGCCTTGAAATGGGCGCATCGGGCGGCTCGCCGCGGCGAGGTGCCGGTTGGTTGTGTCATCGTAAAAAACGGGGAAATCGTCGCACATGGATACAATCGCCGCGAAATGACCCAGGATCCGACCGAGCACGCCGAAATGATGGCGATACGTAAAGCGGCCGCTAAATTAGGCAGCTGGCGTCTTGAAGACTGTGAGATCTATGTCACTTTGGAGCCTTGCTTCATGTGTGCGGCCGCGCTCCAGCAGGCGAGGATCCCACGCATTTATTTTGGCGCGCGTGACCCCAAAGCCGGTGCTCTGGTATCGCAAGGCCGCCATTTTGAGGAACACGTACTCAATCACAAGGCGGAGGTCATCGAGGGTATACTGGCCGAAGATTGCTCACGGATCCTGAAAGATTTTTTTCGTGTGCTGCGGGCCGAAAACCGGCTGGATTGACCTATACTTACCGTCTGCATTCAGGGCTGGGCCCGGGCCAAACAGGCTGCCTTATCAGTTGACGAGATATTCTCGCCCACGGCTGAGCAGCCAGATGACTTGTTCGTCTACTTTTGCCCCGCTTTCGCGTTTGACAGCCTGTGAGTAGATGGATAACTGGGCTGCATAACGCTTTTTCAATTCTGCCAGGACCTCTTCATCCGTTCCGGTGATGCGGTCACTTTTAAAATCCAGCACCACCGTTTTTCCGTCGCAGCGATACCAGAGGTCGACGATGCCTTGGACAAGCACTTTATCATCAAGGGCCTGATCTGATCCCTTTAGAAGCTCCCGCGCGGACCAGGCCAAGGTGAAAGGAATTTCTCGATAAATCATCGTTCCTTCGGCCGGTGCGTCACAGCGGGCCACCTCCGCGGCGCGCGCGGATCCGAGGTAAGCCAGTAACTGACTGCTTTGAGCCTCGATTGCGGCTTCTTCAGCGCCGGTCAAAAGTCCACTGTCCTGATAACGGTGCAAGTCCTCTGCCAGCTTGGCGCGTGCCGAATCCGTACTCAGGTTCAGGTAGTCCTGCGGCTTCAAATAGCGCAGGACGCTGTGCAGCAGGCTGCCCAGGGCTGCAGGCGTCAAACTGCTTTTGCCTGTCTCTGCAGAATCAGTCAATTCGGTTAAAGGCCGCATGACGCGGGTCGAGTCGCGCAGCGGCTGGAGAGAACTTGTCCCCCCGTCGGCTTCATCATCTTGCAAGGCGTCTTGATAGGCTTTGTCCTTGATTTCGCTGACACTGTACTTGATACCGCTGCGGGTCGCGTCCATGAAGGCGTAGTCCAGTTCCCAGAACAGTTCTGTACCGGCCGCCCGGCCCTGCTCTAGTTTATAAAGTTCAAAAAGCGAGTCAACGCCTGATGGAGCAGGTCTTGCGCTCGCCAGAAGCGAAATTCCGTCCTGCTTGGTCTGCTCTGAAGCTCCTTTTAAAATATCCGCGCTGTCCCTGAACAAGATGGCAAAATCACCAAAACACCGATCCTGGAGTTCTGGCCGTTCAGCGCTGTCCCCTGCGGCGCCAAGTCCGCCCACGGACTCATCGACTTGCTGTATCACTTCGGCCCAATTTACGTCGCGCAGAGCCGCGAGCCCCAGAGCGATGAGACTCATCATACTTTGTTTGGCTGCGCGATTGATGAGCCAGCTGGGCAAAAGCCCGTCGCAGCCCCGATTTTCCCGACCCTGTCCGATAAATTCCAGGGCTGAGCTCAGCTCTTTGAGCGGCAGGGAAAGGTAAATGCGCTTTTCGGCCCGCGTCATGGCCACATATATCAAACGCAAGTGTTCCGCCAAATCCGCTTCGGCTTCTTTGCTGTTGATGTAGGTTTGGACAAGAGAGGGGTGGGCTTTGACGCGGGCACTGTCGGCCACCGCCACCGCAATACCATGATTTTGACTGTAGGCGATGGGATCCATGGCCTGGGTCTTGATCTTCATATCGGTTTTGCAGATAAAAACATAGGGGAATTCCAGGCCTTTACTGTGATGAAAAGTCATCAGCTGTACCCCGTGAATCTCCTCGGTCCTTTCTTCGGTATTCAAGAGGATCAAGTCGTCGTTGGTTCTCAACTCGCGGTTGAGCTCGTACAAGCTGTTCCGGCCGCTTTTCACAAAGCCTTCAGCCCAAAGCCCGAAAGCTTCAAGTTGTTTGACTTTATTTTCTCCCTCTGTTTCCTGGGCAGCCATGGACAAAAGTCCAAATTCGTCATAAATCACTGCAATCAGGCGGTTGACGTCCAGGCTGAGGCTGCGCTGCCTCAGCTGATCCAGAGCGCGCATGAAGTTCTTTAGTTTCTCGCGCAGGGCTTCATCCCGGCCTGTCTCCAGGTACCGGGCCAGCGCTTCGTGGAAAGGGTGCTCGACAGAAAGCGGCGACGGCCCCTGGAGAGATTCGCGTTTGATGCTCAGCAATTCATGGACACTGAAGCTGCCCCAAGGTGAAAAATGCAGCAAAACAGAAGCCAGATAATCGTCCTGCAAGGGATTTTCCACGAGCCTCAGCAATGCAATCACCGTACGCAGCACGACGGAACTCAAGAAGCGCTGCTCCTTGGTGTAGCTGTATTCGATTCCCAAACGGCTGAATACCGTGGCTATTTTCGTCAGCGCGTCATGGTTTCTGCTAAGAATCGCGATCGCTTCGGGTTTGACACCCTCGGCCAGCAGTTTGACGATTTCTCCTGCAATGCTCATCCCCTCCGCGGCCTGCGGTATGAGAAGCTCACGGGGACCCGCTGTTCCGAGCGCGGCCCGGGAATCGCTGTAAACCAAAATCGTGCAGGCGGCAGGCGGACCTGATGCGGACGGATTCTGCCCTGACGGCGGCACTGCGGCTGCTTCAGCGGCCGCTTTGTCTTCAGGGATACCCAGGGCGTGCCCATCCAGATAATCGATTTCAGCCGCGTCACGGGTCATCAGCTCAGAAAAAACGAGATTAATGGCGCGCAAAACGGCGGGCGTGGAGCGAAAATTGGTG
>CAYNZF010000035.1:14205-20188 GCA_964401615.1 uncultured Oscillospiraceae bacterium | reverse complement strand
TTGGACCTGAAATAATTGTCTGCGCTCCCCCACCGTGCTAAAATACAGCTTATTTTATGTGTGTTTACAAAGGCAAGGAGTGATTAGATGAAACAGGACATGATACTCATTTTGGATCTGGGCAGCGACGAAAATGCCAGGCTCGCCCGCGAAATCAGAGCACTGGGCGTTTACAGCGAGATTCATCCGCATGACATCAGCGCAGCTGAACTTTCTGCCTTGCCCAATGTCAAAGGCATTATCCTCAATGGCGGAAAAAATCGTGTAATTGACGGTTTAACCATCGATGCTTCCGAAGCCGTTTACCAAAGCCAACTGCCACTCCTGATGCCCGACCATAAAAACAGTCCGCCCTGGCCTGAGCAGGAGGAACTTCGCACGGCAGCGATTCGCGACTTTATATTCAACACCTGCAGCGCGACGCCCAACTGGAATACTGAAAACTATATTTCCGATCAGGTTGATCTCATTCGCCGCCAGGTCGGTGATGGTCAGGTCCTGCTGGCCTTGTCCGGCGGTGTGGACAGCTCAGTCGTGGCTGCTCTTCTTGTCAAAGCCATTGGTGATCGTCTCACCTGTGTCCATGTCAACCACGGTTTGATGCGTAAAGGTGAATCCGAACAGGTCGTTGAGGTTTTTGGCAAAGAACTCCCCGCCAACCTGATTTATGTTGATGCTGTAGATCGTTTCCTCGACAAGCTGGTCGATGTATCTGATCCTGAAGAGAAGCGCAAAATTATCGGCGAAGAATTCATCCGAGTGTTTGAGGAGGAAGCCCGTAAACTCAAAGGCATTGAATTCTTGGGCCAGGGCACCATCTACCCTGACATCATCGAAAGCGGAACCAAAACGGTCAAAGTAGTTAAAAGCCATCACAATGTCGGCGGCTTACCTGAGGACATGGATTTTAAACTGGTCGAGCCGGTCAAGATGCTCTTTAAAGATGAAGTTCGGGAAGTCGGTTCAGCACTTGGCTTGCCGGATAGTATGGTGCACCGCCAGCCCTTCCCCGGCCCCGGACTCGGTGTCCGCTGTCTCGGAGCAATAAGCCGTGACAGACTGGAAGCCGTGCGTGAATCTGACGCAATTTTGCGCGAAGAAATGGAAGCCGCCGGCTTAGCCCGCAATATCTGGCAATTTTTTACTGTCGTCCCCGATTTTCGTTCAACCGGTGTCAAAGACGGCAAACGCAGCTTCGACTGGCCGGTAATCCTCCGCGCCGTCAACACGATTGACGCCATGACCGCCGAAGTTCCTGAAATACCGTGGAGCGTTTTGACCCGCATCACTGAAAGAATCACACACGAAGTGCAAGGCGTTAACCGCGTCCTCTACGACCTCACCCCCAAACCCACCTCCACCATTGAATGGGAGTGAGTTTCCGTAAAAGACCGGCCATGCCGGTCTTTTTCCTGGGAACTCCTCTGCAAGGCTTGCCCGCAAGTGCGCAGCACGAGCGGATTGCATTAACCTAAGAGTTTGTAGGTATTTTGGACTTTCCACAGGTTACTGCTTATTCGCACAAAACAGGCATGATACAGAAATGGCGCGTCGAAACTTGCAGTTCAGCTTGAAAATATAACACCTTTGAATCGTGCCATTTGAGTCCTGGAAAAACGTACTAGTCACGATCAGATGCCCCCTGCGTCACAGCTTCAAAGTCCAGTCCGAACCTTCCCAAACATCCGTAACCAACTGCTCGTAAAACTCAGATTCGTGGCAGGTCATTAAAATGCTGCCTTTGAAATTTTGCAAACCCTCAAGCAGGGCCTCTTTTGACTGCGGGTCCAGGTGATTGGTCGGCTCATCGAGCACTAATACGTTATGCGCTTGATTCACCAGCTTGCAGAGCCTGACCTTGGCCTGTTCACCACCGGACAAAACACTGATGTGACTCTGGATCTGTTTGGTCGTGAGACCACAACGAGCAAGTGCCGCGCGCACTTCCGCCTGAGTCATGTATGGAAACATATTCCAAACCTCTTCAAGACAGGTAAGATCTCGTTCACTTTTGAACTCCTGTTCGAAATATCCAACAGACACGAAATCACCTTGTTGAGTCGAACCGGCGAGCGCCGGAATCAGGCCCAGGAGGCTTTTTAAAAGTGTCGTTTTGCCAATTCCGTTGGCACCGGTCAAAACCACTTTCTGTCCACGCTCCAAGCTTAAGTTTAATGGACGACTTAAGGGTTCATCGTACCCGATCACCAAGTCTTGAGCCTCAAAAATCAGGCGCGAAGGTGTACGGTCCACTTGAAAAGTGAAAGTCGCCTTGGGTTTTTCCACGGCCAGCGAAATTTTATCCATCTTGTCCAGCTTTTTCTGACGTGACATGGCCATGTTTCGCGTAGAGACCCGCGCTTTGTTTCGCGCCACAAAATCTTTTAAATCGGCAATCTCCTTTTGTTGGCGTTTGAAGGCTGCTTCCTGGTGCGTCCGCTGCATTTCATAAAGCTCGAGGAAGCTGTCGTAATTCCCCACATAGCGAGTAATTTGTGTATCCACCACGTGGTAAACCAAATTCACCACCCGATTTAAAAACGGAATGTCATGAGAGATGAGGATAAAAGCATTTTCGTAATTGATCAGGTAGTTTTCCAGCCAGGCAATGTGTTCCTCATCCAGGTAGTTCGTCGGTTCGTCCAGCAGCAGAATCGCCGGGCGCGACAGCAGCAGCTTGGCCAGTAAAATCTTGGTCCTCTGCCCCCCGCTCAGCGCGGTCACATCCGTCTCCAAACCAAAATCCGTCAAACCAAACGCATTAGCGATTTCTTCGACTTGGGCGTCAATCGTGTAAAAATCACTATGTTCCAATCGAGTCTGCAGGTCACCCATTTCGTCCAGCAGCTGAGCCATCTGCTCTTCATCCGCCTCCCCCAGCAGGAGGTAAATTTCATCCAAACGCTCGTGGGCCTCAAGCAAGGGGGCAAAAGCCTGCCGCAGCGCACCCCGTATCGTCAGCCCTCCCTGCAAAACAGCGTGCTGGTCCAGGTAACCGACCTTGATGTCCCTGGCCCATTCGATTTTGCCCTCATCGGGCGCTAAATGTCCTGTGATTATATTGATAAAGGTGGATTTACCTTCACCGTTCGCCCCGACCAGACCTATGCGTTCACCACGGAGCAAACGAAAATTGACATCGGTAAATATTGTTCTGCCGCCAAAATCATGGCTCAAATTCTCAACGCTGAGAATACTCATAGATTGCCTCCAAATAAAAAACTCCGCAGGTATTGTACTTAAAATTTTCCGGACTTGCTATGATAGCTTAGTACAGAAATTTTTGCCATAAAAATTCAGGTACAATATACGTAATACGAAGATTCGGATCTATGTGTTTCAAAGCGAACACAGATACAAGGAGTTGTATATGACAGCCAAAGAGAAATACTACGAAAATGTGTCCAAAACCATCATCAAGAACTTGGAAAAACGGCAGATGGAAGGCCATTATTGCCCCGACCGTGCCAGTGCGGTCAAGCTGGCCCTGGAGCTGATGCCGGAAGGCTCCAGTATCTCGTGGGGCGGTTCAATGACTTTGTCGGAAATGGGACTTTTGGAGACTCTGCGCGACAGCTCATATCAGTTGATTGACCGTGACACGGCTAAATCAGCCGACGAAAAACGGAAGATGGCCGGTGAAATCTGTTGCAGTGACTTTTTTCTGATGAGCACCAACGCCATCACCCTGGATGGAGAACTGGTCAATATAGATGGTCGCGGCAATCGTGTGTCCTTTCTGATTTTCGGGCCACAGTACGTTTTGGTGTTCGCCGGCATGAACAAAATTGCAGCGGATCTTGACTCCGGAATACTGCGCACGCGTAACACCGCTTCCCCTGCGAATACCGTGAGACTGAATAAGCAAACGCCCTGCGCAGTGACCGGGCGCTGCGGAGACTGTTACTCCGCCGATTCCATCTGCAGCCAACTTGTCATTACCAGGCGCTCGGCTGTCAAAAACAGAATCAAAGTCATTTTGGTGGGCGAAGAGCTCGGATACTGATTTTTTTATTTCAGCTCCCAGCCCTCGTCACCATGGTAAATCATCTGCTTGCTCATTCCGCCATCAATGGTGATGTTTTCCCCTGTCATGAAAGCGGCTTTATCTGAACAGAGAAACAAGACCATGTTGGCGATGTCTATTGGCTTCCCTACTCTGTGGACAGGATGTTGAATACAATCAGATCCTTCAAACTCGGCACCTGTGGTATCGATCCAGCCGGGCGAGATCGAATTGACTCGCACCTTAGCGGCCAGACTCAGTGCCAGTGCATGGGTCAAAGCTGAAATCCCACCCTTCGCTGCCGTATAGCTTTCGGTTTGAGGCTGGCTCATGCGGTCTCTGGTTGACGAAATATTGACAATGGCAGCACCGGGATTGAAATAGGGCAAAAACAATTTAGTCAAATAAAATGGCGCACTCACACCTACGCGCAAGGCCTGATTAAATTCTTCATAACTGCAGTCAGCGATCCCTTTCATCAGAGGCGCGGCATTATTGATCAAGTAATCCACTTTGCCGAAGTCAGCAAGCACCTTTTTCACAAATGCGAGAAGCGCGTTTTCATCTGCCAGGTCGCCCACGAAATAATCATTTTCCTGTACATCAATGATGCAAACATGTGCACCTCGGTCCCTGAACTCAGCAGCAATCGTCGCGCCGATGCCTTGAGCCGCCCCGCTGACGACTACGATTTTGCCTGAAAAATCCATACAATACTCCCTTCTATACTATCTCCTGCTTTTATATCGTCTTATGTGGATTTATTCAATTCAATAATAGTTTTTTCATTTCGTACATTTTCTTAGCGAAAATTTTTGTAAGGCTCATTAAATGCGCACTTTGCATTTTCTTACATAAACCAGCCTTTCGTTTGACTTGAAAATTTTGCAATGCTACCTTAGAAAAAATTGCCGGTAAAGCTAATGAAAGCACTGCGTCTTGACTTAATTGGATTCTCCGAAAATACAAACGGATATAGACGTTCAGATAAGATCGATTGTTTGACTGGCAATGCGTTGTTTCATGTTTTGAATGCAATACCACTTCTCTACAGGTATTTGAAACATTCCGGTACTGATGCGAGTTTGTCCTCAGCAGTAATCGATGTGCACGAAAGGAGCCTATTATGCCTCTGGATTTTTCAAACGCTTTGGAGTTTCTTGGATTATTGACTGTGGCCACGCTTTGTTCGTCCGTGATTGGATATGATCGAGAGCGAAAAAACCGCCCCGCGGGCCTGCGTACACACATCATCGTGTGCGTATCCTCAACACTGGTCATGTACGTCGGTATAAAACTGAAGGATCAATATTTGACAAGCTCTCCCAACGTGGATCCCGCGAGAATGGCGGCTCAGATTTTAAGCGGTATCGGCTTTCTGGGTGCCGGGACCATCATAAAAGGAAAGGACAATGTTCACGGTTTAACGACTGCCGCTACACTCTGGAGCGTGGCTTGCATAGGAATCGCTGTCGGAGCCGGATTTATTTTCGAAGGCATAGCGATCACGCTTGCAGTTTTGCTGGTCTTGCGCGTTGTATCAAAATTGGAAAAAACCTTGATCGTGAACCGACGCACCTTCGATATGGTGATCAGTTTTGCCAGTCCCTCCTCCAATTTGAAAGAAATCGGCAGAATTTTGGAGTCGAATAAATATCGTATGATTTCGTCAGAAATTCTCTATGACAAAGAGTTGAGTGAAACCGAAGACACGATCATCACGGCCCATGTGATTGCTCGTTCTATTGCGAGCGACCTGAAAGCACAAAGTCAGCCCGATGAGATTCTGGAACGTTTTTCCTTTATTCGCCAAATTGACATCGCGCCTAACTAAAATTGAACTGAACAGAAAGCAGGAACACAGATGAAAAATTATGACATCGCTTTATTAGGACCTTTATCTCTCGATTTCAACGTTGAACCCGATGGTGAAGAAATCCGTGAAATCGGCGGAGCCATTATGTATTCGCCCTACGC